>CAJKDR010000004.1 GCA_905198755.1 uncultured Clostridiaceae bacterium | reverse complement strand
TTAGGATTTTAACTAATTTATAATATTATATTAACATAAAATCACAGAAAAGTCAATAAGGAGAGAAAAATGAAAACAAAGTACTACAATGATGCAATAATAGGAAATAAAAATGTTAGAGCAACATTATCAAAAAAAGGAGAATTATTAAGATTATATTATCCAAGTATAGATTATAGACAATTTATAGATGAACTTATTGTGGGGTTAAAAGTAAATGATTCTAGATTGATAAATTTATATGATGACATAAATAATATATATAATCAAAACTATGTAGAAGATACTAATGTATTAAATACAGAAATAAAGAATACATATTTTAATTTAAAAGTATCTCAAATTGATTTTGTTCCGACAAAAGAAAACATATTAGTAAGAAAATATATTTTAAAGAATGAGCATGATATAGAATTGAATATAGATATGCTATTATATTCTAAATTAATAAGTGATGAAAATAATAAAGTTAGTGGAATGTATAAAGATGAAAGTTTAGTTCAATATATGCATGACTATACATTGTCAATCTTCTCAAAAAATAAACCATTAAGTTATCAAATTAATAATGTTAAAGAAGATCTACAAGATGGAAACATATTTGATAAGGATTATATTGGCATGAGTATGGATTCTGCAATATCCTATAACATAGGAAGCCTACAACCAGGAGAAGAAAAAGAAATAGAAATAATAATAACATTGCATTCCAATAAAGAGTTCACACAAGAAAAAGTAATGGAAGATATTATAAGGATTAAAAAAATAGATTTTGATAAACAATTAAGTGATACGAAAAGATATTGGAAAAACTATGTAAAAAAACATGATACATTAGAACTAAAAGAACCAAAAAATGAAAAAGAAAAGAAACTACAAAAAATATATAAAAGAACGATATTATTATTTCCATTATTATATAATAATGAGACAGGCGGAATATCAGCGGGTGCAGAAATAGATGAAGCAAGAAGTAAATGCGGAGGATATTCATATTGTTGGCCAAGAGATGCAATATTTATAACAAAAGCAATGTATGAACTAGGAATGGATAAAGAAGTAGAAAAATTTTATAAAAATTTTTGTCAAATGACGCAAAGCAAAAATGGTATGTGGGAACAAAGATTTTATACAGATGGAACATTAGCACCAGCATGGGGATATCAGATTGATGAAACTGCTTCTGTAATATATGGTGTATATGATTATTACACATATAAAAAAGATGTAAAGTTCTTAAAAGATAATTTAAAAATGTGTGAAAAAGCAAAGAATTACTTAGAAAAATATATCGATGATATATTAGAAAACAAAAATAAAATGCAACTAAGCTATGATATTTGGGAAGAGTGTGAAGCGGTGCATGCATATTCATTAGCAAGTATATTTGCAGCATTTAATAATATGCTAGAAATATATGAACTAGTAAAACCATTATATGAAAACAATAGATTAAAATTAGAACAAATAGCCAAAGCTACAGTAAAAATACAAAAAGAATTAATTGATATAAAAGAATATGCTCTAAACAACTTTTATGATAAAGATAAAAAAAGCTTTATTAGAAATAAAAAAGATTCCAAAATGGATATTAGTTTATTAGGATTAGTATACCCATTTGAAATGTTCTCACCAAAAGAAAAGAAAATTACAAATACAGTAGAAAGAATAAATATGACACTAAGAACATATACAGGAGGATACTTGAGGTATGAAGGAGACACATATGCAGGTGGAAATCCTTGGATAATAGCTAATTTATGGCTTGCAGAATATTATTTAAGATGTGGCAGCAAAACAAAAGCAAGAGAATGTTTTGACTTTGCAATAATAGGAAGTAATAAACACGGACTATTACCAGAACAAGTAGATAATAATACAATGGACCCAGCGTGGGTAATAGGATTAGGATGGTCACATGCAATGTTTATAGATGTATTAAAAAAATTATATAATAAATAATTTAAGCGGATTAATATCCGCTTTTTTATATAATAGGAAATTTTAACAAATTGTTTTATGTAGGGGCGGACGACTTTGTCCGCCCGCACGGAATTTATTCCGCTTTTTTATAATAAAAATTGCAACAATTAAATTATAATGATATAATACAAATGATTTAGAAAGGAAAAAAATATGGCTAAAAATAAAACAGTTTTTGTATGTAATAATTGCGGATATGAATCACCAAAATGGATGGGAAAATGTCCTGCATGTGGTGAATGGAATAGCTTTTTTGAAGAAAAAGTAATCACATCTAAAAGTAGTAATGGAAAAACAAATAAAGAAAGAGTAAAACCAATAGAACTAAGCAAAATAGAAGGAAAAGAAACTACAAGGGTTTCTACTGGATTTGACGAATTAGATAGAGTTTTAGGTGGAGGACTTGTAAATGGTTCTTTAGTACTTTTGGGAGGAGAACCTGGAATAGGAAAGTCTACTATCATCTTACAAATATGCAACAAAATAAAAACAGCAGGAAAAGTTCTATATGTATCAGGAGAAGAATCTGCAGAGCAAGTAAAAATAAGAGCAGATAGATTAAATGTAAAAAATGATAATTTATTATTTTTATCAGAAACAGATATACATATAGTAGAAGAAGAAATAGAGCAAATAAAGCCAGCTTTAGTTATAATAGATTCTATTCAGACAATGTATTCAGATGAAATAACATCTGCACCAGGTAGTGTAAGTCAAGTAAGAGAAATAACAGCAAAGATTATGAGAATGTGCAAAGAAAATGGAATAACAACAATTCTTATAGGACATGTTACTAAAGATGGAAATATAGCAGGTCCTAGAGTCTTAGAACACATGGTAGATACAGTCCTATATTTAGAAGGAGAAAGGTATTTTTCATATAGAATATTAAGAGGAGTAAAAAATAGATTTGGATCAACAAATGAAATTGGAATGTTTGAAATGCAAAATGAAGGATTAGTAGAAATAGATAATCCATCTTCTATATTAATATCAGAAAGAAATGAAAATCCAGCAGGATCTGTTATTGTAGCTAGTATAGAAGGAACTAGACCTTTGTTAGTGGAATTTCAAGCATTAACAACTCAAAGTGTTTATGGATTACCAAGAAGAACGGCTAATGGAATAGATTATAATAGATTAACATTGCTAATAGCAGTATTAGAAAAAAAAGCTGGATTAACACTTGGAAATCAAGATGTTTACTTAAATGTTGTTGGAGGGCTTAAAGTAAATGAACCAGCTATTGACTTAGGAATAATTTTAGCCACGGCTTCTAGTTTTAAAAATATACCAATACCAAAAGATGTAGTCGCATTAGGTGAAGTAGGACTTACAGGAGAAGTAAGAGCAATTAATTTGATAGAAAAAAGATTAAAGGAAGCAGAAAAATTAGGATTCAAAACATGTATTATACCAGAAAGTAATAAGAAAAACTTGAAAGATACATATAAATTAGATATAATAGGTGTGCACAATATTAACGAAGCTATAAAGGCAGCGTTTGAAAGATAACAGACATCTTGAGCCGGTAAAATTTAAATTCTAAGTTCTCAAGGAGTGATTAGATTAATGCAAAACAAAGATGATGAAATTATTGAAATTTTAAAATTAATAGCACCAGGAACAGAATTAAGACAAGGTTTAGATAACATATTAAAGTCAAAGACTGGAGCTTTAATAGTAGTAGGCGATACAGAAAATGTTTTAGACTTGGTAGATGGAGGATTCAGTATAAATGTTGATTGTACTCCATCTAGGTTATACGAATTAGCTAAAATGGACGGTGCAATTGTAATAAGTTCAGATTTAAAAAAGATATTATTTGCAAATGCACAATTGATTCCAGAATCAACAATAGAAACAAGAGAAACTGGTACTCGTCATAAAACAGCAGAACGTACTGCAAAACAAACAGGAAACCTTGTAATAAGTATATCTCAAAGAAGAAGTATAATTACATTATATAAAGGAAATATAAGATATGTTCTAGAAGAAACTTCAAGAATATTAGAAAAAGCAAATCAAGCATTGCAAACAGTCGAAAAATATAAAAAAGTATTTGATAATAAAATAAATTTACTAAACGAGTATGAGTTTAATGATATAGTAACATTGGACAATGTGTTAACAGCATTGCAAAGAGTAGAAATGACAATGAGAATGGCAGAAGAAGTAAAAAAAAGAATAATAGAATTAGGAGAAGAAGGAAGACTAGTAGATATACAACTGGATGAATTAATTGGAGGCTTAGAAAAAGAAGAAAAATTAATAATAAAAGATTATATAGCACCAGGCAAAAAAAGAACAATGGATAAAGTCTTTAATCAAATAATAGAACTAGATTATTCAGAATTAATGAAACAATCTATAATAGCAAGGTTACTAGGTTATGAAGATTTTGATAATTATGATGAGGTAGCAGTATATCCAAAAGGATATAGAATATTAAGTAAAGTACCAAGAATGCCAAGCAATATAGTAGAGAATCTAGTAAAATCATTTAAAACATTCCAACATATTTTATTAGCAGATATTCCTAGACTAGATGAAGTAGAAGGAATTGGAGAAGTAAGGGCTAAAAACATAAAACAATCATTAAAAAGAATGCAAGAACAATATGTATTTGATAATGTTATGTTGTAAAAGATTTAAAGAAAGGATAACATATGATGAAAAGTAACAAAGGTATAACACTTGTAACGTTAGTAATAACAATAATAATTTTATTAATATTGGCAGCAGTTACAACAACCGTTTCGATAAAACAAGTGCAATCAACAAAATTAGAAGACTTTTGTACAAAGTTAGAAATAGCACAAACACGGAATAGAAAAAATCGCAAATACAAATGAAAAGTATAGAAATGATGATGGTACAGAAGTATATTTAAAAGATATAGGAACAGAACCAACAGATGAACAAAAAAAATTAATTTCAACATTAGGACTTGATCCAAATAAATTCAAATATTTTACAGCGGAACAAATTGAAAACGATTTGGAAATATCACGGAGTAAACTTGAACTTACTAATAGATTTTGAAGATGTAAAAGTGGTAAATCCAGAGGGAATAGAGGTAGATGGAAAAAAATATTATACGCTTATAGATAAGAAATATACTGTAGCTAAAAATACAAATAAGAATGTAGCAAATGTAGACTTTACATATACTGTAGAAAACTATGGAGAAGAAAAATATAAAATAATTATAAATCCTGTTAATGTTGGAGACATAAAAGAAGGAATTGTAAAATATAAAAAAAGTGATTTAGATTATTGGACAGCAGCAAAAGATAATGAAATAATAGTAAATCAATTATCAGATTATGATATAATATATATCGATGCAAATAATAATTCAAAGCAAAAAAAAATTAATCTATCATTAGATAGTAATAAAAAAGTAGTAGCTAAAGAAGTTACACAATAAAATATCAAGGAGGAGTACAGATGAAGAAAAAAGAAAATAAAAAGAAAGGTTTAATTAAAAATATATCATTAATAGTAGCAATTATATTGGTTATAGCTATAATAGCAACATTATGTTATGGCTATTTTAGAAAAGTAACATACAAGACAGAAAATCCAGTAGCAACAATAGAAATAAAGGATTATGGAACTATAAAAGTTGAATTATATCCAGACATGGCACCAAATACTGTGGCTAATTTTATAGCACTTGCTAATAACGGATTTTATGATGGACTAACCTTCCATAGAATAATAAAAGACTTTATGATACAAGGTGGAGACATAAAGGGCGATGGCTCAGGAGCACCAACAAAAAGTTATATAGATACAAGTATAGAAAAAGATTCCTCAGATGATACTGAATATAACATAAATGGTGAATTTGTAGTAAATGATTATGAAAATAATACATTAAAATTAACAAAAGGTGTAATTGCAATGGCAAGAGGAGATTATTCTGGTTATGCAAGTTATGCTCCTAGTTTAGTAAAAGAGGGATATAATACAGCAGGTTCACAATTCTTTATAATGACAACAGATGATTATACTTCATTAACAGGAAAATATGCAGGATTTGGAAAAGTAATAGAAGGATATGATGTATTAGAGAAAATAGCAGAAACAGAAGTAAAAAAAGCAAGTGATGACGATAAAGAAGAATCAACACCAGTAAATGCACCAGAAATAACTAGTATAAGAGTAGAAACAAATGGAATTGATTATGGAATACCAGAAACACATACTCCATTTGATATAAACAGTTACTTTTCATCAAGTCTAAATCATCAATAAAATATTTTGTGCAGAATTTTTATAAATAAAAATGTTAAATAAAAGGAGAGAAGAATTATGGAAAACGAAGGAAAAAAGAAAGATGTAGAAATAAAAACAAAAAGCCCAATATGGGTAGTGATTTTAATAGCAGTACTTGTAATAGCATTAGGATGTGAATTTGTATATATACGTCAATTAAAAAATGATAATCAGAATACTACACAAAAAATAAATGATAATATAAATCTACAAGAAGATGAATCAAATAAAAATACAATTGAGACGGAAAAAGAAAATGAAGTAGCTGAATCAAATTCAAAAGTATATACATATGAAGAAATAAAAGGAGTATATGGTTATAAGGGAAAAAATAAAGAAGAATTATATTTAAAAGAAGATGGAACATATAATTATGAAGAAAATCAAGATGCAGCATATGGCTATTTTGGAAATTATATAATAGATGGAAATAAAATTTTATTAAATCAAATGTTTTATCATGGCTCTGATTTAGGAATAGGAGTTGATGAAAAACAAATAAAAGGCACAATAAATGAAGATGGAACAATAACTTTGAATTTAAAAGGAAAAGGAAAATTAAGTAAAAAATCATCTGAAGTTGATAAATATTTCTATGGTAAAACAATAACAAATAATGTGAAAAAATATTTAGAATATTTAGAAGAAAATCAATAATGATACAATTATGGAAAAGAAGATTTTGTGAGTGATACGAAATCTTCTTTATATATACAATAGAAAGCATTTGTGTATGGGCGGACGACCCTACCGTGCATAAGGGGAAAATAGCTATTCAAAATAGCTATTTTTTCTTGTTTATTTTATCAAAATTTGATATACTAAATAAACAAAGGGAGCAATAATGATAGCACAAGTTATTATAAATAGTAATGTAAAAAATCTAAATAGAATATTTGATTATAATGTGCCTAGCGAAATGCAAGGTACTATTTGTGTTGGAGATAGAGTATTAGTACCATTTGGAAATAAAAAAACTTACGAAGAGGGATTCATAGTAGGATTAAAAGAAAATACTCAATATAAAGTAAAAGACATTGCGAAAATTCAAGAAGGCATTAAACTAACAGAAGAGAATATTGATTTGGCTAAATTAATGGCAAGAAGGTATTTTTGCAATATTTCGGATTGTATAAAATTAATGTTACAACCAGGAACATTAAATAAAAATATAGATTCAAGAGTAAAAGATAAAACATTAAATTTTGTATATCTAAAAAAAGATATAGAAGAAATAGAAGAAGATATTGAAAATAAAATAATAAAATCAGAAAAACAAAAAAGAGTGTTAAATTTTTTAATACAAAATGAAGGAATACAAACAACAGAATTAGAAATAATAACAGATACAACAAATGCGGTACTAAAAGCATTAGAAAAAAAAGAATACATAGAAATTATAGAAGAAAAGGTAGAAAGAAATCCATTTTTAAACAAAGATATAAAGCCTACAAAAAAGTTAAAATTAACAGAAGAACAACAAAATGCTTTTAATAAAATAGATGAAACGATAAATAACAATGAGAATAAGGAATTTCTATTATATGGAGTAACTGGATCAGGAAAAACAGAAATATATTTGCAGTTAATAGAAAAAATAACACAGAAAAATAAAACAGCAATAGTATTAGTGCCAGAAATATCATTAACACCGCAAATGGTGGAAAGATTTATAGCAAGATTTGGACAAGAAAAAATTGCGGTTCTACATAGTAAATTATCAATTGGAGAAAGATATGACCAATGGAATAAAATAAAAAATGGAGAATGTAAAATTGTAATAGGAGCACGTTCAGCAATATTTGCACCAATACAAAATTTGGGTCTAATAATAATAGATGAGGAACATGACAGTTCATATAAATCAGAAACAAATCCAAGATATAATGCAAAAGAGCTAGCTGGTTATATGGCTAAGAAAAATAATATACCATTAGTATTAGGAAGTGCTACACCAGATATATCTACATACTATAAAGCAGAAAATAATAAAATTGAAATGTTAAAATTAACAAAAAGAGCTAATGAATCTAATCTTCCTAAAGTGGATGTAATAGATTTAAGAGAAGAATTAGCAAATGGAAATAGAAGTATTTTAAGTAGAAAATTATATGAAGAAATAGAAAAAAACTTAAAAGATAAAAAACAAACAATATTATTTTTAAATCGAAGAGGATATTCAACATTTGTTATGTGCAGAGATTGTGGCTATACAGTAAAATGCAAAAACTGTAATATAACAATGACATATCATATAAAAACAAATAAACTAAAATGTCACTATTGTGGACATGAAGAAAAAAATTTAACAGAATGTCCAGAATGTCATAGTAAAAATATAAAATACTTTGGAACAGGAACACAAAGACTAGAAGAAGATATAAATAAAATATTTCCGGAAGCAACTACAATAAGAATGGATATAGATACTGTAACAAGAAAAAATTCTCATGAAGAAATATTAAACAAGTTCAAAAATGATAATATAGATATTTTGATAGGAACACAAATGGTAGTAAAGGGACATCATTTTCCTAATGTGACTTTAGTAGGAGTTATAGCAGCAGATAGTAGTTTGTATATAGAAGATTATAGAGCAAACGAAAGAACATTTCAGATATTAACACAAGTAGCAGGAAGAGCAGGAAGAGAAAAATTACCGGGTAGAGTGATAATACAAACATATAATCCAGATAACTTTGCAATTGAATGTAGTAAAAAACAAAACTATGATGAATTCTATGAAACAGAAATAGAACTCAGAAAACAATTGAAATATCCGCCATTTTGCGATATAATAAGTATTGGATTAACAGATACAGACAATAATAAAATAAAAAATGTATCTGAGAGATTATATAACAATATATCAAGAACAATAAAAAATGAAAAAATGGATTTTAATATTTATAAACCATTGCCTTGTCCAATAGATAAAATAAAGAATAAATACAGATGGAGAATCATTTTAAAGGGAAAATTAAACAATAAAATAATAGATATTATAAATAAATCTATAGAACAAGTTAATTCAAAAACAACAAGAATAATTGTAGATACAAATCCTACAAATCTAGCTTAAAAACAAATGGAATTTTGTGGTATTAAAATTTAATAAGGAGGGCAAATAATTATGGCAATAAGAAATATAAGACAAGAAGGAGACGAAATACTAAAAAAGAAATCAAGAGAAGTAGAAGTAATTGATGAAAAAACAAAAGAACTTATAAATGATATGATAGAAACAATGCATAAATATGATGGCGTTGGACTTGCAGCAGTGCAAGTAGGAATTTTAAAAAGAATCATAGTAATAGATATATATGATGAAAAAACACCAATAGTAAAACTAATAAATCCAGTGATTCTAAAACAAAAAGGAGAAAGAGAAGTAGAAGAAGGATGCCTAAGCTTTCCAAATAAATTTGCTAAAGTAAAGAGACCTGTAGAAGTAGTGGTAGAAGGACTTAATGAAAATGGAGAAAAAGTAAAAATTAAAGCGGTAGAGTTATTAGCACAAGCATTATGTCATGAAATAGACCACTTAAATGGAATTACATTTGTAGATAGAATGGAACCAGGAACATTAGAATATGTAAATCCTGAAAAATAAATTATAATAGAGGAGAAAATAGAATGCTAAATATTTTGTTTATGGGAACACCAGACTTTGCTAAAGAATCTTTAGAAAGTATATATAATGCAGGATATAATATTATAGGAGTAGTTACAAATCCTGATAAACCTAAAGGAAGAGGAATGAAAATGATAGCATCTCCTGTAAAAGAATATGCTGTTTCTAAAAATATACCAATATACCAACCGCTAAAAGTAAAAAACAACATAGAATTTATAGATGAGATAGAAGCTTTAAATCCAGATATCATTTGCGTGGTTGCATATGGAAGAATATTACCAAAAGAAATATTAGAAATACCAAAGTATGGTTGTATAAATGTTCATGGTTCATTATTACCTAAATATAGAGGTGCAGCTCCAATACAATGGGCAGTTATTAATGGAGAAGAAAAAACAGGAATAACAACAATGTATATGGATGTTGGAATGGATACAGGTGATATGATTCTAAAAGAAGAAGTAGAAATAGGAAAAGATGAAACAACAGGAGAACTATGGGATAGATTATCTAAAATAGGTGGAGAATTATTAGTAAAGACTATAAAATTAATAGAACAAGGAAAAGCACCAAGAGAAAAACAGAATGAAGATTTTTCAATGGCACCAATGCTAAATAAAGAAATAGCTATTATAGATTGGGAAAATAAAAAAGCAATAGAAATAAAAAATTTAGTAAGAGGATTAAACCCAATAATGGGAGCATATACATTTGTAAATGATAAAAAAATAAAGCTATGGAAAGTAAATGTAATAGAAAATAAAGAATTTACACAATTATATGGAGAAGAATTATTAAATAAAGCTAAAAATGGAGATATAATATTAGCAAGCGATAGAAAAGGAATGTTTTTTAAAGCAAAAGATGCTGTAATAGAAGCAATAGAAATACAAGCAGAAAACTCAAAAAGAATGAATGCAAAAGACTATTTAAGAGGAAATAAAATAATCTAAAAGGAAATAAAAATGAACGGAATATTATTAATAAATAAACCAAAAGATTATACATCACACGATATAGTAGCAATAGTAAAAAAAATAACTGGAGAAAAAGTAGGACATACTGGTACATTAGATCCAAATGCAACAGGAGTTCTACCTTTATTAATTGGAAAAGCTACTGGAATATCTAAGTATCTGATTAACCATGATAAAATTTATATAGCAACATTAAAGCTAGGAGAAAAAAGAGATACAGCAGACTCAGAAGGAAAAGTTATAGAAACAAAAAAAGTGGAATGTATAACAGAAGAAAAAGTGAAAAGAGAATTATCTAGTATAATTGGAAAACAAGAACAAACGCCACCGATATATTCAGCAATTAAAATAAAAGGAAAAAAATTGTATGAATATGCAAGAAGTGGCAAAGAAGTAGATATTCCAAAAAGAAGTATAGAAATATATAATACAGAGTTAATAAAAATAGAAGAAGATGAAATTACATTTAAAGTTTCTTGCTCAAAGGGAACATACATAAGAAGTTTATGCGAAAAAATTGCAGAAGATCTAAATACAGTAGGATATATGAAAGAATTACAAAGAGTACAAGTTGGAGAGTTTAATATTGGACAAGCTGTGGAAATAGTAGAAGTCAGAAAAACTCCAACATTAATAGAAGATAAAATAATATCAATAGAAAAATATTTTGAAAAGAAGCGGAAAAATTAAATTATCACAAAAAGAATTAATAATGTTTTTGAATGGTATGCAAATAAAAAAAGACTGTAAAAATGATATTTATAGAATTTATAATGAAAATAATTTTATTGGAATCGGAACAATAAAAAATAATTTACTAAAAAGAGATTTGGTCATTTGACATAAAACATACTTGATGGTATAATTGAATTATTAAAACACAGTGTTATGCTGTAAAACATAAATTAGCAGAAAGATTTATGGCAGGTAGGTAAAATAAAAAATCTCAAAATTTTGATGCCTGTTTTGGCCCTTATTTATGTGAATAAGTATCTCCAAAGTTCTAAACTCCCAAATCACATATAATTAAAACTATTTTCTGTTTTCTGCTTAGTGTTTTAATCACTAAAGAAGAAAGCCAGTTACTTTTTAAGTGACTGGCTTTTCATATGCTTTTTTGTTGAATTATAATTTAAATAATGATATACTTGTTACATAAATAAAGGAGAAAATAATATGAAAAGAATATTAAAAATAACATTAATGTTAATAATACTAATGCTTGTTGTTTCTATGACAGTACAAGCAAAAACAAACACAACAAAAATGGAAAAAATATTATCAAAGTATAAAAATATAGACGTAGATAATATATCAGACGAAGAACTAGAAAGCATTTATAATGAAGCAATAGAAAATTACGATAAAGAAGAACTTTCTAATATGATAAAAGAAAATAAGGAAAAATTGGAAGAACAAGGTGTAAGTTCGGAAACAATAGAAAAAGGTGCAGAATTCATAAAAACTACGGATGACGATAAAATAAAAGAGATACTAAAAGGCACAGATATAAAAGGTTTAATAAAAAGAGTACAAAAAGGTGAAAGTGTAGAAAGTGCAATGCTAAATTCACAAAAAGATTTGAACAAAACAATGTTATCTGGAATGAAAATAATTCTATCAAGTTATATAGTAAAAGTCATACTAACTTTTATAGTTATATATGCATGTTATAAAATAATAATAAGAGGAATTATTTATAAAAAAGCAGGTAAGCATTTTATAGCTACATTTATACCAATATATAGAGATATTGTGCTATTCAAAATATGTGGTTATAGCCCATTGATAATGTTATTCTTGCTATTACCTGTAATAGGCTGGATAATATATTTGGTATATAAAGTATTGATGAAATTTGAACTTGCAATGTCATTTGGACATGGAGTTGGATTTGGAATAGGAGTATGGCTATTAAATCCAATATTTGAATCAATAATAGCATTTTCAAAAAATGAATATTTGGGATAAAAAGGAATTTGAAATATGAAAAGTATATTTAAATATGTATTGACTTATATTTTTGTAGTTTTAGTATTATTTGGAACATTAGTATTAACTTCAAGAATACCAAGAGATAAAATTTATAATAATTTAAAAGAAAATGCAGAATATTATAGAGATTTAGACGGAATCGAAAATAGAAGAAAAAACTATAAGATGATACATTACTATGCTGATTCGATGTTGTTTAATATAATGAACTATACTGATTCTAATAAACCAGCAGAATCTATTATGGAGGCAAGATATTATAAAGAACGTACATATGACTCAAATGGAGATTTCGTTGATATGATGGATAAAAATTTTGAGTCTAATGAACAATATATAAGATATTGGCATGGGTCATTATCAATATTAAGACCATTAACTGTAATATTCAATGTAAATCAAATATATATAATAATGAAAGTTATATTTTGGATTTTAGTAGCGATATTAGTAGTAATATTATTTAAAAAATATAAGACATTAGCAATAGTTTTAATGATTGCAGGTGCTATATTAAGTTTTTATATGACACCAACATGTTTTGAATATACATGGACAGTATTAATTGCTTTGATTGTTTCAATAATTTCATTATTAATAGAGAAAAGGGGAAACAGCAAGCTATATCTTATGTACTTTATAACTGGAATACTAACATGTTATTTTGATTTTTTATCAACAGAAACATTAACTATATTAATGCCAGTATTATTAACATTATTAGTAAGATATAAAGATAATAGAATAAAAAACTTTAAAGAAGGGATTAAATTTATTGTAATCTCTTGCAGTCTATGGTTTATATCATATGCATTAATGTGGTTAACTAAATGGGTATTGGCATCAATAATATTGAAAATAAATGCATTTTCATATGTAAAAGATAATGCACTATTGAGATTAAATTTACCTAATGCCATTCAGAATGGAATGAGTGATATACAGAATTCAAGCAATAATATTTGGCAGAAATTAAAAACAATAAATAAATCAGCAGGAAGAATAAAAACAAAAGATATATTATTACAAAATATTTCAAAAGTTTGGCCATTGAGACTACTTACAAATAAAAATAAGACATGGATAGTTTTAACTTCTGCATTTGTAGTAACTTTGTTGATATTAACAATAATGAAATTGATAGTATATTTAAAGAAAAAAGACTTAAATTATAAAAAGGACAATATAAAAATAAGAGGATTGTTATTATTAATTGCAATAATTCCATATGTTAGATATATTGTAATGGGTAATCACTCTTATTACCATAGCTTTTTTACTTACAGAGCACAATTACCAAGTATAATAGCAATTATATTTATTATAATTTATACAATAAAACGAGATATAGAAAAAATAAAGGAAAAAGAATAAATGAAAGAAACAGAATTAACAATATTAATTCCAGCATTAAATGAAGAAAAAACAATTGGAATATGTATAGAAAAAGCACAAAAATTTATAAAAGAAAATAACTTAAATGCAGAAATTTTAATAGCTAATAATATGAGTACAGATTCAACAAAAGCAATTTCAGAAAAATTAGGAGCAAGGACAATTGATGTACCCAAAAGAGGATATGGATCAGCATTGATTGAAGGAACAAAAGAAGCGAATGGCAAGTATATAATAATGGGAGATGCTGATGACAGTTATAACTTTTTAGAATTATCAGATTTTATAACAAAACTAAAAGATGGTAATGATTTAGTAATGGGAAATAGATTAAAAGGAAAAATGGAAAAGGGAGCGATGCCTTTTTTGCATAGATATTTAGGAACACCAACATTAACATTTTTAGTAAGAAAAAAATATAAAATAAATATAGGAGATGTAAATTGTGGATTAAGAGGATATAATAAAGAAAAAATATTAGCATTAAATTGTACTTGTAAAGGTATGGAATATGCAAGTGAAATGATAATAAAAGCTGGAATAAATAATCTGAAAATAACAGAAGTGCCAATAAATTTTTACAAAGACAAGAGAGATAAAAAGCCACATTTAAATCCAATAAGAGATGGAATAAGACATCTAAAAATCATATTAAATTAACAAAAATACAACTCTTTTCATATTATAAAACAAATATGAAAGGAGTTTATTTTATGGATTATGAATTAATGATGAATGGTAATGTAAGAATAGGAATGCAAGCTCCAGATTTTGAAGCTGATACTACATATGGAAAGGTTTGCTTAAGTGATTATAGAGGAAAATGGTTAATATTTTTTTCACACCCAGGAGATTTTACCCCCGTATGCACAACTGAAATGATTGCTTTTTCAAGAGCTAACCAATATTTTGAAGAAAGAAATGCATGTTTATTAGGTTTGAGTGTAGACTCGAATCCATCACATTTAGCTTGGATGTATGATATTTATATGAGAACAGGAATAAAAATACCATTTCCTATTGTAGCAGATAGAAATGGAATGATAGCAAGAAAATATGGAATGATTTCTAGTGATGTTAGTAATACAGAAACTGTTAGAAATGTATATATTATAGATCCACATGGAATAATAAGATTAATTCTAATCTATCCATTAAATGTAGGAAGATGTATTCCAGAAATATTAAGAGCATTAGAAGCACTGCAATTAGCAAGTGAATGTAAAGGTGCAACTCCTGCAAACTGGACTATGGGAGGACCTATTATAAATCCAATGCCAAACACATTTTGCAGTTTAGAAGAAAGAGCTCAAAATGTAAAAAATGACAAAAATGGAATGAGTTGGTATTTAAGTTTTAAAGATTCAGAATGTTGTAAGCAAAATCAAGTAGAAAATAGAGAAACAAAGCAGATAGAAGATAAAAAATAATTGTATTATAAAAATAAAACCGTGCATAATAAAAATAGATTTCTTTTTAGGAGGTTTTATTATGGATAACAAACAAAAAATTAATTGTACAGTAGAAAGCTGTAAGTATAACGACTACGATGAACAAATATGTAAATTAAGACAAATAGTTGTATCACCAACAACAAATTGTGACACAAAGCAATGTGATGAATCAATGTGTTCAAGTTATGAATATGAACAAAATTAGTAAGCCAAAAAAATAGTAGACATTTTATGTTAAATATGTTAAAATGTAAAAGTCAATATTGTTTTTAGAAACCAATAAGTTAATATCTTAGAGGTTTCTAGCCTCTAAGAAAATTCAAGGAGGTAAAAGACATGGTAAAAGCAGGAGACAAATATATAGATATATTTAAATGGGGCAGTGTTCAACAGTATCACACTGTTGAACAAAACGGTAACAAATTCAAATTATTCGATATGGTTAAGGTGACAACTAAAACAGGAAAAACAATTGAAGGAGAAATAAATTCGATTAATGAAAAATCAATGTTTATTTTAACTAATCCGTCATTGTTGAAAATGTCAACCAAATCAATTAAGTACGAAGATATCGAAAATATTGATTCTGCTGAATAACAAAGAGTTCCTAGCATATAGCTAGGAACTCTTTATTATTTCTAAGACAACATTTTTTTAATAAAATACAATACAAATTATAAAAAATATATTTGGAGTAATTGCAAAACATGTATGTGAGTATTATTTTTGCCCATAAACATTTGTATTCTTACATTGTTTTAAAGCTCTTGTTCCAACAAAATTTTGAAATACAAGTAATGGGATACTTACTAAAAATATTACTTTATAATTAGTACTTATTAAAAACCCTGATATTATATATGCTAGTCCATTAGTTATCCATGTAAAAATATGCTTATAATTTGAAAAATGCAACTGTAAATCTTTTGGTATTTCATTTGTTAAAGGTGCATCAATCATTGGACTGTAGAAATCACTAAATACATCTATCCATAAAATTGCAATAAAAGAAAATATAACATTTTTTGATAGTCCTGCTATAAATAAAAATATAATACTAGATATATTGGCAAATTTAAAAATTTAATTCTATTAAATCTATTACTTTTAAAAGAAACTAGAATTCCTATAAAATTAAAGAATATTTGAATAATTGCCCAAGAAATACCAGCTAAACTCTTTTCGATTCCTAAGTTTTCTGTAAGTATAACCATAAGAAATCCTAATATTAAATATAATTGCAATCTTCGAGAACATGAATATTTTATATAGTCTTTTACACTTTTTATTTTAAATATTTCCTTGGCCGTATCTATATTTCCTAAATTTATTTTTTGATTTTCTACTTTGAACAAAAGTAAAAAGCATATTAAAAAGATTGTCATACATAAAGAAATACAAATTTGATATGAAGTAAATTGGTAGAGAGTAATTCCTACGAATACCCCTGCGATAATAGTTCCTATATTTCCTGCCAAATCATACAAATTATCTTTTAAACCAAAAAAACAATTACTTATTTTTATTTGTGATAATAATGGATACATCCATTGAATTATGAGGGTATCTAATAATAAATCCAAACAACTTTGAAAAATCATTAGATTTCTATTATTAATTAAAATCATACTGCAAAAAATTACTACTCTTAAGAATAATGCAATTTGAATAGATTTTCTAATTCCAATATTCATTACTTTTTTACCAACTAACAAAGAAAAAATCGAAGCCATAGACAATGCAATAAAAAACGAAACACCAAGATTTTCTATGGATAATCCTTTTTCAATAAGCCATATGGGTTTAAACACTTCCCAAAGTCCTAAAGCTAATCCTAATAATATATATACTACATAAATTATTGAATATTGTTTTTTCATTTAATCACTCCAACTATATTAAACCTTTTTATTTCAAATACTAAACAATAATATAGCAATAAAATTAATTTTTTTCAATAGTTGAAGCGATTTTTCGTGATTATAAAAAATATTTTAATGCATATTATTTGTTCTAGAACTAATGTTATTATACAAATATATTACAATTTTATTTTGTTCTACATTATCCATTTCCATAAACCATTGCGAACATTACAAGCTTATATTTTGAAAAATTTATAAGCGTAGTTCTATATTCTTCATCAATCTCAATTTCTTCTTTAATTATTTTTATCATAGACACCAACCTTTCTATGATTTTTTCTTATAAAACGAAAAAATCAATCATTTCTGATTGATTTTTTATCTGTAGTAAAAACAGATTTATTATTGGTGCGGATGAGAGGACTCGAACCTCCACGCCGTAGGCACTGGTTCCTAAGACCAGCGCGTCTGCCAGTTCCGCCACATCCGCTTGTTTAGAACAATATATATATTAGCACAAATGTTTTAATGTGTCAACAGATTTTTAAGAATATTTGTAATTAATATTTTAGTTAAAGATTGAAATAGAGAAGAATTTATAATATAATGAATAAGTAAAAAGTTGATTTTAGGGAGTGATTAAAATAAAAGGAAATAAAGTGGAATTAGCATTATATGTTATTAATTTAAAAATAGCTAATGAAATTAAAAACAATACAGAAGAAAATTATGAAAAGTTTAAGAATAAAATAAACATACTAAATAAAGAAAAGGAAGAAATTTATAAAAATAATGAGGAAATTATTGGAAAAGTGCTTAATACTTATTTAGAGGAGATTAAAAAATAATATGAGAGAAAATAATGATAAAAAATATGATTTAACACCAGAAGAATATAATAAATGTTTAACTAGAGCAGAAATAGCAACATTTATGAAAGGAGAAACTGTTGAAAAACCAATATCAATATTTGTTATAGCACAAGCAGGAGCAGGGAAAACAGGACTTAGACAATTTGTTGTAAATGAAGCAGAGGATATTGGAAAACTAGGGTCATATATAGAATTTAACCCAGATGATATATCTATACATCATGAATATTATCAGGAAATTCTAGAAGAATTTCCTGATGAATCTTATAAAATATTGCAAAGATTTGTAAAACCAGCATTAGATAATTATTTAAGAAAAAGAGCAGTTGAATTAAGAAATAGTATAGTACAAGAAGGAACATTTGGTGGTACTCAAGGATATATAGATATATTAGAATTTCAAAAAAATGGAGGAAAAGCAGCTATTGGCAAAATTAAAGACGATGGAACTAGAGAAATTAAAAATATACAAGGAAATTATACTATAGATATCAATATATTAGCAGTTGATAGATTTGAAAGTTTATTATCATGTTAGGAAAGAGAGCAATATTTTAGAGAAGCTGGGCTTCCACCAAGAGTTGTAACGATGGAAAATCATGATATTGCATACGAGAAATTGTTAGAAACTGTAAGACAAGTAGAAAGCAAGAAATTATTTGATAAAATAAGAGTTTTTAAAAGAGGATATTCTCCTGAAAAACCAGAATTAGTATATATTAATGGAGATAATCGATATGTTAGTGCTGTTGAGGCAATTGTAGCAGAAAGAGCAAAAAATAGACAAGAACTATTGAAAAATCCTGAAAAATATAATCAGAGAATAGAAGAATTAAGAAAAAGAATTAAAGTTTCAGGAATTAAGGAGCAAGAAGAAAGATTAGATAATTTAGAAAATGCATTTAATAACGAATTAGAAAAAAATAGAGAAAGTAGAAGTTTTTAGAGGTATAATATGATTGATTTACATTTACATACTATTTATTCAGATGGAGCAGATACTTTAAAAGAACTGCTAAAAAAGGCAGAAGAAAAGAAATTAGAATATATATCTATTACAGATCATGATAATTGCAATGCATATGCAGAATTAAAAAATATAGATATTAAGAAATATTATTCTGGGAAAATTATTCCAGGAATAGAAATAAAGTGTTCTATTAATGGCAGATTAATAGAGGTATTAGGATATAAAATAAACACAGATAAAATGCAAGAATGGGCAAATGAATTTTATAAAGATAAAACTAAAGAAGTATTACAGCAAAAGTATTTTAATATGTTATATGAAAAATGTTTGCAAATGAAGTTAATTATGTCTCCTAAAGAAAAAATTGAATTTGATTCTCATACTGATTGGGCAAGTTTACAAATATATAAAGAAATAAAAAAACATATTGAGAATAAAGATAAAGTACCTGCAGATTTTTGGGAAACATTTAATACATTTTCAAAAAAATATTGCGGAGATAAAAACCATATTTTATATATTGATAAATCACAAGATTATCCTTCTATAGAAGAAGCAATAAAAGCAATAAAAAATGCAGGAGGATTAGTTTTTTTGCCTCATTTATTTATATATAAATGGGTAGATAATATTAAAGAATTTATAAACGATTTATTAAAACAATATGATATAGACGGAATAGAATGCTATCATAGTGAATTTAACGATGAAAACATAGAATACTTAAGAAATATATGTGATAAAGAAGGATATTTTATTAGTGGTGGATCAGATTATCACGGAATTAATAAACCAGGAATAGAGATGGCAATTGGTAAAGGAAATTTAAAAATAAGATCAGATATTATTAAGAATTGGGCAAATGTATAATAGGAGAAATTTATGCAAAAAAATGAAGAATATATAGTAGATATAATTGATAATGGATTTGAAGGAGAAGGAATAGCAAAAATTAATAATTTTACAGTATTTATTCCGGGAGCAATTAAAGGAGAAAAAATAAAAATATTAATTGTAAAAGTTACTTCATCTTATGCTTTTGGAAAAATACTAGAAATATTAAAAGCTTCAGAATATAGATGTAATCCAGTTGATTGTGCAACATATAAAAGATGTGGCGGATGTAATCTGAGACATGTACAATATAAAGAAACATTAAATATGAAGAAAAACACTGTGCAGAACTTGGTAAATAAAAATCTAAAGCAAAAAATTGAAGTTGAACAAACTATTGGAATGGAAAATCCATATAACTATAGAGATAAAGCACAATTTCCAGTTGGTGTAGATAAAAAGGGTGATCCAGTAGTAGGAGTATTTGCAAATAGAACACATGAGATAATACCAATAGATAAATGTTTAATACAAACTGGTGAATCGCAAAAAATTGCTAAATTTATATGTGAATTTGCTAAGAAAAATAATATTGCTATTTATGATGAAACCAAACAAACAGGAATACTAAGACACATAATTATAAGAACAGGAATAAGAACAAACGAAATAATGTGTATATTGGTTATCAAAGAAGATAAATTTGCTTCAGAAGAAAAATTAGTAAAGGAATTAATACATAAATTCGAAAATATAAAAACTATAGTAAAAAATATTAACTCTAAAAATACAAATGTAATATTAGGAAAAAAGAATATTAATTTATATGGTAATGGGTACATATATGATAATTTAGGAGATTATACATTCAAAATATCACCATTATCATTTTATCAAATTAATCCTGTACAAACAGAGAAATTATATAATTTAGCACTACAAGGTGCCGAATTAACAGGAAATGAAACTGTATTTGACTTGTATTGTGGTATAGGAACTATAGGAATATATATGGCAAATCATGCAAAAGAAGTATATGGAATAGAAATAGTAGAACAAGCAATAGAAGATGCAAAGGAAAATTGTAAGATAAACAATATAAAAAATGCATACTATTATGCAGGCGATACAGAAAAACTATTAGCAAAATTAATTTATGAAGGCAACATACAACCAGGAGTAATAATAGTAGACCCACCAAGAAAAGGATTAGACAATACAACAATCGAAAATATGCTAAAAATAAAACCAGAAAGAATAGTCTATATAAGTTGCAATCCAGCAACATTAGTAAGAGATTTAGCAAAAATAGAAGAAAAATATCATATAGAAAAAATACAACCAGTAGACATGTTTCCATTCACATCACATGTGGAGTGTGTTGTGGTACTACAACTAAAACAAGACATGTAATACTTGATTTTAATATGATTACGTAAATGCAATGATAAATATGTTTGTAAATAGTAGAAAACAATATAAAAAATTGTTGAATTGATATTTTGATGTATAATATTATATAAATAAAAAAGGATATGGTTAATTTATTATGAAAAGTGTGGAAATGAATTTTAATAAAAAAGAAAAAGAAACTTTAATGAGAACTGTAATGTTAGAAGTTGAAAAAGCAATAGAAGAAGGAAATTCACCATTTGGTGCAATACTAATTGATGAAAATGGTAATATAATTGAAAAAGCTCACAATACCGCAAAATCAATGTGCAATCCTGTTCTACATGCTGAAATAAATTTGATTACAAAAGCATGTAAAAAATTAAATACAAGGGATTTATCAAAATATTGTATAATGTCAAATGCATGGAGTTGTAGTATGTGTATGTCGGCTTGTATTAAAGCAAAAATACAAAATTATATATATGGAGCACCAAGTGAAGTTGATATGAATCCTAATATAACTATATTTGATATTAAAGAAAAAGCAGTTAATGAGTTAAATATTGAAATTGGAATATTACAAAATGAATGTCAATTACAAATTGAAAATGCAAGGAATAATTAATTATTCGTAGTATAAAAAAGATATATATCTTTGAGAAAAAATAATATATGGAGTAGTAACCTTTAATGAAACAGGATTTTAGTGATAGAATTAATTTAAATACTGAATTGAGTATAATTTCTAAAAAGATTTGCAATATGTATGGATTGGGTGAATATCTTTCTGATACAGTAATTGCTGTAGGTTATGAGGATTTTAATTATATATTAGAAACATCTACAGGAAAATATTGTGTGAAAATATTCTCTGAAGAAAGAACAGATAAAGATTGTAAAAATTATATTGATAGAATTGAATTAGCAGAATTAACTGACATAAATACACCGAAGTTATACAAAATAAATGGAGAAAGTGAATGTATAATTGAAGTAGAAGACGTAAAATATAGATTATGTTTGTTTGAGTACATAAATGGAAATAGCTTTTTTGACTTAGGAACTAGTCCAAATGAAGATGAAATAAAAGAAATTGTAAGGCAAATGGCAAATATACATAAACAACAATTAAATTCAGGGTTTATATATGATAAATGGGCAATTGTAAATTTTATAGAAGAGTTTGAAGACAAAAAACAATATTTGAATGAACAAGATTATAAAAAAATAAATGAATTATTAATCAACTTTAAAAAAGTTGATATAAAAAAATTACCATATGCTTTTATACATGGAGATATAATAAAAAGTAATGTTATGAAAGATAATGACGAAAAAATATGGATAATAGATTTTGGTTCATCTAATTATTCACCTAGAATTGTAGATTTGGTAGTGAGTTCTTCTGATTTGTGTTTAAGTTCAGAGAGCATAAAGAAAACCAAAAGCAAAATAAAAATACTTTTAAAAGAATATGATAAATATAATAAGCTGACTGATTATGAAAAAGAAGTATTTCCAATATTTTTTAATATTGTCAATGCAATGGGAATTTTGCAAATAAGTTATCTAATTAATCAAAGAGAAGAATCTGAAGAAGATAGGTCTTGCTATAATGAGAGTGAAAAGGCTCTAGAGCTCAGCAATAATAATTTCTGGAATGAGATACTAAATAATATATAGAAGAAATGATATAATAAATCAGTAAGAGATAAATATTTCAAATATTATTAGAAAATCAATAATTAGAAATAATTGACAAATATATAAAATTATGTTAACATGTTAACAGATATCCTAATACTTGGTATGCTTTTTTATATAAGCATACAATAGGAAAGGCTCTGATTAATCCCAAATGTGACCACTGCATTGATTTCTCCTCTAAAAGCGTGATTAATCATAAGGAACAATTATAAAATTTTCAGTTTTGTTCATATATAAGTTCCTGTCCTTGAATTGAGCCTTGAGCGGAAAGCATTATGCTTTCCGCTCGTTTTTTTTTATTTCTATTGTTAAAAAAAGTAATATATGGTAGAATGAAAAACAGATTTGCTTAATAAAAATATTTTAATATTATAAAATGAGATAGGAAATATAATAAAAAATGAACGAAAATACAAAAAATAAAATTGAATTAAGTAATAAAATTTATCCATATTTTGCAGGACTAACAGATGACTTGATGTTCTGGGCTGCGATTAATACTTTGTTTTTAACAACAGTTAAAAATTTTAGTGCTTCACAAGTTAGCATGCTATCAGCAATATCAATTTTCTCAACAATAATATTTCAGGGAATTGTATTTAAGATAATAAAAAGATTAGGAAATTTAAAATCTGTTAGAACAGGAGTTGTTTTACTTTTGTTAGCAGCAATTATCATGACTTTTGCTAAAAGTTTCTTTATAGTAGGAATAGGAAAGATAATTTATGACTTAAGTTTTTACTTCATTGGTATGGGAAGTGTTATACTTAAAAGAAACTTAAAAGCTGTTAACAAAGAAGAAGATTTTTCTAAAATACAGAGTAAGGCTAGTTTTAATTATGCTGTAATTACAATGATAATATCTTTTATAGCAGGATTTGTTTTTAATATAAATAGATATCTACCAATGATATTAAGCATTTCGATTTGTATATTTAATATATTTTTGTCAAGTTACATTTATGAATATAAAAATGATAATATGTTAGAGAATAAACAAAATAAAAAAATAAAAGTAAATTGGAATATAGTAATAATATTGATTATTGTAGTTTATGGATTGTTATATGCAACAGTAGAAACTTTACAAGAAAATGGTAAAATATTTATTCAATATGATTTACAAGAATATATAGATATTGGAAAAGCGTCAATTGGTTTAACTGTTATTATAGCGTTTTCAAGAATATCAAGAGTTGTGGCAAATGCTGTCTTTGATAAGATGTATAAAAAACTAAAACAAAACCTAATTATACTAATAAACTTTTTAGTAGTTATATCATCATTTCTTATGATTAGTGGAAGCTTGATTAATTACAATGTTATAGGAACACTGGTTATGGCAATAGGATTTTGTATATTATTATTTGCAAGAGATCCTATAATGATTTTCACAAAAGTAGAGCTATTTAATAATTGTGAAGTCAAGGACCAAGAAATTGTAATGCATAGATATAACTTATCTAGAAAAATAGTAAGATGTTTTCTAGCAACAGCAGTTAGTTTATTATTAACTAATGTTAAAATGATATATATTATTACTTTATTACTTATATTCTTATTATTTTATTTTGGTATAACTATTGATTTGGCAAAAAAATTAAAAAAATAAAAATTTCGTAAATATAAAGTATTATATGCTTAATTAAAATTGAGTACAAAAAACAAAAGGAACATAAATGAATGGAGTATATGTGATTTGACAAAAATATTAAATTATGTTAACATATTAACAGATATCCTAATACTTGGTATGCTTTTTTATATAAGCATACAATAGGAAAGGCTCTGATTAATCCCCAATGTGATACGGGCATTGATTTCTCCTCTAAAGGCGTGATTAATCATAAGGAATACATAATAAAAAAATTGCATAGGTATTAAGCTGATATAATTAAATATTCCTGTCCTTGAATTGAGCCTTGAGCGGAAAGTGTTATGCTTTCCGCTCGTTTTTTTTATTACTATTGTTAAAAAAAGTATTATATGGTAGAATTAAATCGAAATATTTTAGGAGAAAAGATATAATGAATATAGGAATAGATATAGATAATGTAATATCAAATTTTAATGAAATGTTAATAAAAGAATTTTTAATTCACGATAAAGAATTACGTGGAACAGGAATAATAAATCCGAAATTATTTGTTACAAGAGGTATGTTTGATTGGAATGAAAAAGAAATATATGAATTCTATAATACAAATATAGAAAGAATCGCAAAAAACTTAGGAATTATCGAAAATGCGCCTGAATATATAAACAAATTAAAAGCTGAAGGACATAAAATTTATATTATAACAGGAAGAGATAATGGAGAATATTCAAATCCTTATAAAATGACAAGAAATTGGTTAAAAAAGTACAACATAAATTATGATGAATTACTATTAACTAATGCATATAATTCTTCAGAGAAAGCAATAGTTTGTTTAGGAAAAGACATAGATATAATGATTGATGACTCTACACATGTCTGTAATTCTGTGAAGCAATATGGTATAGAGGCTTTATTAATGGATACAGATTTTAATAAACAATACATAGGAACAAGAGTATACAATTGGAAAGAAATATATGAGTTTATTTCTAACTATAAAAAAGAAAAAGTAAATGTGATTTTAGATACAGATACATATAATGAATGTGATGACCAATTTGCATTAGCGTATATGTTAAAAAATCAAGATATCTTCAACATAGAAGCAATAACAATTGCTCCATTCTCGCATGAATCTAAAAAAGTAACTATAAAAGAGGGGCAAGATTTAAGTTATAAAGAAATAATAAAAATATGTAACTGGTTGAATTTTGATAGTACTAACAAAGTATTTAGAGGTTCAATGGATTATATGCAAAATGGATACAATGAAAATAATGATGCTGTGAATAAAATTATAGAAGTAGCATTAAAAAATGATAAAACATATATATTAGGAATTGGAGCCATTACTAATATTGGACTAGCTATAAAAAAAGAGCCTAAAATAATTGATAAGATAGAAGTTGTATGGTTAGGCGGAAATGAAATAAATTATAAAAACAATTTAGAATATAATTTTAAACAAGATGTAGAGGCAGTTAAAAATGTATTTAACTCAAAAGTTAAATTGACAATATTACCGTGTAAAGAGGTTGTATCAAGATTAAAAATAAATATAAATATTCTAAAACAAAAACTAGGAAATAAATCAGAGTTATGTAACTACTTAATAGAAAGATTTTACAATGATGGATACCATGGAATACAAGAAGAAAGAGTTATATGGGATATAGCTGTTATAGCATATATGATAAATAAAAAGTGGTTTGAAACTCAGGAACTTAGTTGCCCAAAAATAAAAGAAAATACATCATATGAAATGACAAAAAATAATCATAAAATTACATTTATCACAAAATTAAATAAAGACAAAATATATGAAGATTTATTTAAAAAATTAGGAGAGTAATAATTAATGAATGGGATATTGATTGCAGGATTTGGAGCAATAGGAAAAACTACATTATCAAAAAAGTATAGTAATATAATTGACTTAGAATCTAGCTCTTTCAAATATATTATTGATGATGAATTAAAGGAAATATCAGTAGAAGAAAGAAAAGGTTTAAAAACAAGAAAATTAAATTTAGAATTTCCTAATAATTATTATGTAGAAATAGTAAATAATTTAGAAAAAGGTAACATAGTATTGATATCTATGCATAATGAAATAATAGATTTATTAGAGAAAAATAAGATTAATTATTATGTGGTTTATCCTAAAGAAGATATGTTAAATGAGATAATTGATAGATGCAAAGCAAGAGGCAATAAAGAAGAATTTTTATCAGGAATAAAAGACGCATATTATAGATTGTATCCACATAAATGTAAAAATGTCATCTGGATGAAAAAAGGTGAATATTTAGAAGATGTACTAAAAAAAGAAAATATTATTTAGAGTATTAGGAGAATAAAAATGAAGTTAACGAGCAATGAAGCAAGAAAATTATTAGAAATTGAAAAAAAAAAAGTAACGGATGATAGATGGATAGAGCATTGTATATCCGTTGGAAATAGTGCTGGGATAATTGCAAAAGCATTAAGTGAAAACGGAATCAATGTAGACATAGATAAAACAATTACTTTAGGCTATTTATACGATATTGGTAAATATAATGGTGTGTCACATGGACATGTTATGAGAGGATATGAATACTTAAAAAATAAAGGATATAATGATGAATACGCTAATATATGTCTAACTCATTCATATTTAAATAATGATATAGTGTGTACTGCTGGAGGAGTTCCTAATCCAAGTGATAATCCATTTTTGACAAATTTTATAAAAAATCATAAATATTCTATAGAAGAAAAATTAATAAATTTATGTGACTTGATGTGCCCACAAGGAAATAAAGTATTTACAATTGATAAAAGGTTAATTGATATAATGATTAGAAGAGGTGCTTATTCCAATACACAATATCATATAAAGGAAACATATAAATTAAAAGAATATTTTGATAATTTGTTGGGATATAATCTTTATGATTTATTTCCAGAGATAAAAGAAAATTTGTAAGAGGTAAAATATAAAGATAATTATATTGGAGAAAGTACAAAGTTAGAAATTGAATATGCAAAAGAATTAAATAAGGAAATATATTATTATGAAGAATATAAAACAGAAGTGAGTAATGATATAATTAAGAATAAATATAAAAAACAGGAGTTGGATAATGAAAATTAAATATCATAAGCAAATTGTAGATATGCTGGATGATGAGTGGGATTTAGGAAAGAAGAGGTCTAATGCAATAGGAAAAATATGTGCATGGATTTATTGGTTTGAAATATTAACTGATGTAGAGAAAATAATCATAGAAAAACAAGACAATAAAGTGGTAGGGGTATGTGGCTATTCTAAATGGAATTCTAAGAAACGTTATTTTAGAAA
>CAJKDR010000003.1 GCA_905198755.1 uncultured Clostridiaceae bacterium | reverse complement strand
TAATATTAAATATTAAGCCAAATAAAAGGGAGGAACAATGGCAATGAATTTAAGATTAAAAGATTTAATATTAAAAACAACATCAAGTTTGATAATAGGATACATGTTGATGGGAAATGTATGGATATCTGGAATAGGATTAGCAAAAGTTATTGCAGAAGAAATACAGAATTTTGATATAAGTATAAAAGACGATACAGTTAGATATGTACAGTATAATCAAGAAAATTATAAAGGAGTAATCTTACAAGAAAAAATAGTAGTGTCAGAAAATTCTGATGCTAACAATTATGCTCCTATACAAAGAATGGAATATCAAATAGAGTTGCCAAGAATAAATAATGTTCTTCCTGAGAGAATAAATATATTAAAAGCTAATACGGAATTGACAAAGCCTAATGCAGATAACTTTAATCAAAATTATGATATGAACACAGGAATATTAAATATATCATACGAAAATAACAAAGATAAGGATGGAAACTACTATAGTGAGTATAAAGCAAATGCAAATGATAATTTTGAAATAATATACATATACCCACAAGAAGCATATCTAGAAAACTCACCAGAAATTGATATAAATACAAAGATAAAAACAAAAGTGAATTATTATTCTGAAAGCGAAATAAAAACAATAGAAAAATCAGAGGAAAGCAAAAGAAAACAAAAAGAGAATATTGGGGAAATTGTGTCATTGGATACTACAAGTATTAGTGATATATATAAAGGTTATATGTACTCAAACGAAGAAAATAAAACAAAATATTCAACAAATTATGAAATAAAATCAAATTTGAATATTTTAAATAGCCAAATAACAGACGAAATAAAAATAAATCTAAGTAAAAGTGATTATATTATAAATCAAAATAAGATTGTATCTACAGATACAATCATTTATCATGTAAACAAGATAAATGAAAATGATTTTAATAAAATATTAGGAGAAAATGGATACATAGAAGCATATATTGAAAATCAGAAATATGCAACAATAAGATATTTAGATGCTGACGAACAAGGAAACAGAAAATTTGCCACAGTATATGAAAATGAAGAAAAAACAAATGATGAAGAAGCAGGGAGAATAGTATATCAAGATAATGTGAAAGATGTAATACTAAAAACATCTAAACCAATTACCGAAGGGAGCATAGAAATACAAACAAAAAAAAGCTTAAAACCAATAGATAATATAAAAATAAAAGAAATAAATTCAGTAATAGAAAAAAATAAAATTGAAGTAATAAAAAGAGATATTATGGAGCAAGAGAAAAAAGATGAAAGTGGAAATTTAGTATATGATGAAAATGGAAATATTCAAAAACAACAAATAGAAAAAATAACACAAATAGAGACAAAAGAAAATGCAGGAAAGATTATATTAAAAGAACCAACAACACAAATGTCTATGGAAATCAACAATAATAACATCTCAACACTAACAAACAATAAAATATCATTAACAATAAAAATGGATGATACAAACTCAAGTTGCAATTTATTTAAAGCGGGAAAAATGGAAATAACATTACCACAAAATTTAGTAAATAGTAAAATAACAAACGCTCAAAGCTTATATACTAATGGGTTACAAGTAACAAATGCAAAAATAGAAAATGGAAAAGTGATATTAGATATACAGGGAAAACAAACAAACTATGATATACAAAACATAAGTGGAGGAGTAAACATCATAGTAGAATTAGAATTAGACATAGACGACAGTACACCAACACATGAAGAAACACTACAAACAACATTTAATAATACAAGTGTAAGTCAAAAAGTAAATATAGTATCAAAAGAAGGTGTGTTATTATTAAATAAAATTGAAAGCAATAACCAGACTATAAACTCTGTGGATGAATCTTTGAAAGAGATAAGGATAGAAAAAGATCAATATAATAAAACAATAAATCAGGAACTAAGTATTGTTAATAATTTAAATCAAGATATAACAGATGTGGAAATATTAGTAAAATTATGTTATCAAGACAATAATGTGAATTCTAATTTTGATACAATATTAAAAAATATAAAAGTAGATAGTAGAGAAGTTAAATTGTATTATAACGATAAAGCAAATGCAAAGGTTAATGATATAAATTGGAAAGAACAATTATCAGATAAAGTAAAAACATTAAAAATATGCCCTAAAGAAAACAAATTAAAAAAACAAGAAAAAATTAAAATAAACTCAGTAATGGAGATATTAGGCAAGTTGACGTACAACCAAAGTAGTTATATAGGAATGAGCATAAAATATAAATATGAAACTAAAATAGAACAACAACATTCAATAATAGGAATATTGACGGAAAAAAACACAGCTGCTAAGATGTTAAATGAATCTAAAGAAAAAGGTATAACTGCTAATAAAAATACAATTAATAATGAATCACAAAGTCCTATTGAATTTAAACAAGATATTATAGCTGGTAATAAGGTTATAGAAAATAACGAAAACATAAATGAAGGACAAATATTAAAATGTAAAATTACAGTAAGAAATAATACTGACTCAGAAATTATAAAATATAAAATAAAAACTACTATTGAAAATGCAGTATATTATGAGTTACAGAATACAGGAGTTTCATACAACCAAGAAAGATCATCTGCAAAAAAATATGCTGAAGCAAATGAAGGGGATAATGAAAGAATAAAAGAAATAAACATAGCCCCAAATTCATTAGTTGAATATGAATATCAATATGTAGTAATTAAGGGAAAAGAATACGTAAAAAGTACTAATGAATTATTTAATAGCAATGGTACGGTTTTAAGTTCAATAGAAAGAAGTAATAAAATACAAAAATCAAAAATGCAAATTGTAGTTGAATATGGTTATAATGAAGAAAATTATGTTCAAGGAAGTTTAAGTGCAATTTTAAAAATAAAGAATTATGATACAAAAGAATTAAATAACATACATCTACAATTGAATTTATCAAATCAATTAATACCAAAAGACTTTGAAACAGAAAACTACGATAATATTTCAATGGAATATGATGATGAGAATAATACTGTAACTATTGATATAAAAAAGATAAGAGAGGAAGAAACAGAGTATATAGGGATTGTTTTTGATGTAAATGTAGATTATCAAAAGTTGTATGAAACAGTAAGTATAAATGGAAAGTGTACTTATGATAACATTACATACTTGACAAATGATTTCTGCAAAGTTGCATACCAAAACAAAACAAATTTAAAATTGAACTTATATAATAATCTTAATAAAAAATACATAGAAAATGGAGATGAAATAGTTTATACATTAAAAATAGAAAACTCTGGGGTACTGGATTTGGACGATTCGATAGTTAAGTTCAAACCTGGGGAAGGCATAAGAATTAATAGTGCATATATTATATATGAAAATGGTAAACAAGAAAAAATAAATATAGAAGATGGTACAGGAATAATAGATGAAAAAATCAATATAAATAAAATAGATGACATTACAGTTATATATATTGTAACTGTAGAAGATGCAACAAAGAACATAGAAAATGAATTTTCTGTGACAGATACATTATATAATACAAAGAAGGTAACGGATACATTAATTGCAAAAGAAAAAAATAATAATGATAATAAAGATGACAACAACAATAATGGTAATAATGGAAACAATAATAAAGATAATGAAAGTGACGATAACAAAAAAGATGATAATAATAACAATATAAATGAAGAAAAATATAGTATATCTGGAGTTGCATGGTTAGATAGCAATAAAGATGGAAAAAGAGATAATGATGAAGTAATGTTGAGTGAGATTACTGTAAAAGCAATGAATGCAAATACACAAGTTATCAGACAAACCAGTACAGACAAAAACGGTTCATATAAATTTGAAGGGCTAGAAAAAGGAACATATATAATTATCTTTGAATTTGACACCTCAAAGTATACTACAACAGCATATAAAAAAGACAATTTAAGTAACTTATTAAACTCAGATGCAATACTAAGTAATGTAACAATAAATGGAACAAGCAAAAAAGCAGGAATAACAGATAAAATAGAAATATCAAATGAAAATATAGAAAACATAGATATAGGATTAATAGAAAATGCAATATTTGATTTAAGCTTAGACAAACAAATAAATAGTATACAAGTAATAAACAAACAAGGAACAAAAACAACAGAATACAACAACAAAAACTTTGCGAAAATAGATTTAGTAGCAAAATACATGAATAATACCAATGTAATAATAAACTATAAATTTGTAATAAAAAACAACGGAGATGTAACAGGATATGTAGACAAGATAGTAGATAATTTACCAAGTGGATTAGAATTTAGTAGTGAGTTAAATAAAGATTGGTATAAAGGAAGTGACGGAAACCTATACACAACGAGCCTAAATGGAATAGCAATAAAACCAGGAGAAACAAGTGAAGTAGAACTAATACTAACAAAGAAGACAACAGAAAACACAACAGGAACATTCAGTAACAATGCAGAACTAAGTCAAATAAGTAATATAGAAGCAATAGAAGAGAAAGCGGAAGCAAAAGAAAACAATAAATCATCAGCAGACTTAGTAATATCAATAAAAACAGGATCAGTAATAATGTATATAGGAATAACAATATTATGTATAACAATAACTGTAATTGGAATTTGTTTGGTAAAGAGAAAAGTAATGAGTAAAGATATTTAAAGGAAAGGAGGGAAAAAATGAAAAAGAAGATAAGTTTAATAATTATAACAATAATTATCCTATTAGGAACAATAATGGGAATTAGTATAGTAAAAAGCGTGACAATAGCTGGAAAATCTAAAAATGATCCTGGAGGAACATATTCTTCAGCTTTCCTTGGTAAAGGAAGAAGATTGTATAATATAACTTGGGATAATGTAAAAGATAAGTATTATACAATAACAGGAAATGATTATAATAATAATGTTAATAATTCGAGAGACTGTATATGTTTAAATCATAAAGCTATGGATAGTAATGAATCCAAAGTTGGAATGCGATTAAGAGTGGCAGGTATAATAGACATTTATGGTGGCTATGTAGAAGTACAAGGGGATTTAAAGAGTAAGGATGGTAGAGATCACGTAGGAGAATCTGCTGCAAGAATGGCATATATGGCATATGATAAATATAAAACTAAAACTTGGGAAGCAGAAGCGTTTGCATATTGGAATGGATGGTATCATTTATATACTGATGCTGGTTTGAGGGTAGAAAAAAGTTTAAAGGCTTCTGCAACAAGTACATATGAAAACCTTTATAAAGTCGATAAAGATAAGTATTTAAATATAGATATGACTGATAATACATCAAGTGGTAACCTAAAAATTGAATATCCAGGCAGTGGAGATTACAAAACAATAATTTCTGGATACAATATTAGTGGAATAAAAGAAAAAGCTACAAAAACTGTAAAAATAAAAGCAGGAGGAAAAGAATATAGTGCAATATATAAAGATGGACAAGTTAAAAGTAAAAACAAAATAACAGATAAAATAAGTGAAATAACACTAAAACAAAGTTATAAATCATATAGAGCAAGATTAATAGTACTTGCTACAAATTATTCTCAATCAAGATTAGTAACCTATGGTGAAGATAATGAAGAAGTGTCAAAAACAATAAACTTAAAAATACCTCCTCAAAAAGTAAATGTATCTTTACAAAAATATATTATAAAAGTTCAACACGCTAATGGAGAAATAACTTTTAATGATGCAAATTCAAGAAAAAACAAGGGTGGAACTTCATCACATACAAATAGTGGAAAAATATCAAAAAATAATAATGATACAGGATATAATTATAAAAATGATAGTCCAGTAATGATAGAAGCAGGTGATATAGTTACATATAGAATAAAAGTATACAATAATGGTAGTACAGACGCAGATAATATAAAGATTAAAGATTTTACACCGTCAAATACAACAATAATTGGAGGAATGCAATCATCAGGAATTATTGATGTTGGAGGACTAGGAGCTGGAAAAGGAAAAAATTGCGATGTTACTTTGAGATTTGATAAATATGAAACAATTCAAAAATGGAACGATGCAGAAATATATCAAACTACACCTGAAAACGAAACAACATATAGAACAAAAGATGGTGATAGTATAAAGATGAAAGAATATGCAGTTAGTTTGGAAAAATACATAAGCAAAGTTAATGGAACAGAATTATCTAAAGGTATTATATATCCAAATATATTAGAATATTTGAGAATAAAATATACGGGAAATTATTCAGAAGGGTTAAGACATCTTATTGAAAAGGGAGATATAAATAAAGATTCAAGAGTAAATTCAGAAGATTTAGAATTACTTAAAAAATACATTGATACGGGAATAGCGACTAAAATAAACCGAAATGGAGAAATAAATAATACAGCAGTTAATATTAATGATTGGAAAAAAGCAGATATAAATGAAGATGGCAGTATAGATGCAAAAGATGTTGAAATATATAAGACTTTAACTGGTAGGTCACAAACTATTGAAAAAATACAACAATATCTAAGATTGGATATTAATGGAGATGGAAAATTTGATAGGGAAGATTGTAAACAGTATCAATTGATGATTGCTGATATAAATGAGGATGGAGTAGTTAGTGCAATACAAAGTACTAAAGAATGCGATAGGTCAATTTTTGGAGTATATTCAAAAAAAATAGATAAGGAAAAGTTAGCTAATATAAAAGTAGGAATATTAAAAGAAATTAATAAGTTTTACAAACCTCGAAATGATTATACAAATAAGAAAAAATTATATATTAATGCATTACTAGTTCGAGATTCTAATAAAAAAATATATAAAGAATTTTTTAATAATGAATATTGGAAAAATGAAAAAACATATATACATAAATATTGTGATGCTCAAACTCAGCTAGATAGTGATTATCTTAAAGAAAATATACAAAATAAAAATAATATGACAATAGGAGCAATAAAAGATATAATTCAAAAATATGATTTAAATCAAGATGGACTTATTGACTCGAAAGACATAGATTATGCGAAAGCAGATGCAACATACAAAAAAGAAAGTGATTATTATGAAAGAACAATAAAGGAAGCAATTGAAAAATACGATATAGACAAAAATGAAGCAATAGAAGAAGAGATATTACATGTTACATATGACTTAAAAAATAAAAATGGAGGTACAATTTCTTATTCAGCTGAAGAATTTGCATCTTTAACACCAGACGATCTAAAGGAAAAAGAACTTATTGGAGTAAGACAAACTATATCTGGAGATATATTAACATTACAAAAAGAAAATGTATTTGTGGATTATATAGCAGTATTAAAAGAAGAAGGAAATAAAGAATATGGCACATATCGAATTAGCTATCAAAATATAAATAGTATTATATATAATACTTCTGACATAATTTATAACAGCAGTGAGAATCAATATAAATTATATGATATTAATACAGATGGTAAAATAGATGAAAATGATATTCAATCTTATGAAACTCATAAAGGAGAATATATTGAGGCACTTGATAGCCGCTGTGATGATTATGAAGGTGATATTAGAAGAATATCAGATTATATAGAAGAATATGGGGATATAAATTTTGGAAGATTAAACAATCTTCAATCAAAAGATAGCTTTTATGGAAAAAGTTATGATGCAATTTGTGAATCTAACATAGATTTTAATAATATTGACAAAAAAACAAATATACCTAAGGGTGATACTGATAATTACTTAGCAGAACAAGACATTAATGAAGATGGAATAATAAATTATGAAGACTATGAAAGATTATGTGAGCTAGATTTAAATGGCGATAAAAAAGTAGATGAAAATGATAAAATAATATATAAACATTTTAAAAATTCAAATTATTTAATTAGAGCAGTAAGACAACATTATTATGAATTTGAGGAAAAATATATTGACAGCAAACATGGAGGCGAAATAAAATTAGAAGATTATAGTAAGATAAAAGAAAAGTTAATAAAAAATGATGAAAATATATTAATGGGAAAAGAATATTTTATCTTTACTAATGAAGAACTAAATGTTAATGGAGATGAAAACATCGGACAAGAAGATATAGATATATTAAATCAATACTCTCCATATTCAGAGAATTGTTCTAAAATTGATAATGTACAATACATAGAAAATATAATCAATTGTGATATAAATGGAGATGGAATATTTAACAAAAATGATTATGACATAATACAAAGTTACTTGAAAAATACAGACATAGATATGAATGAAGATGGAGAAGTAGACGGTAATGATTTAAAATTATTAAGTGAAGTTATCGTGGTAAGTGGCAAGAAAACAGAAGAGCAAAGACAAATAATAGGATATATGCAAAATACAAATATGAGTTTAAGGTGGAAGAGTGCAGAACATAAGTATGATAATAAACCAACCACGAATAATTCTTGGAAGAGAAACAATGTGATAACAGTAGAACCTAATAACACCGTTACGTATACTATTGTTTTAAGAAATGATAGTTCAGATACAAGTGTTTATATTACTGAAATTCTTGATACACTATCAACAAACTTGAAATTTGAATCAGGAATAAATGAAGAAATTATTAACGGAATACAGGCTAAGATAACAAGGACGGCAGGAATATTATTGGCACCGGGAGCTACAACAACATGTGATATTACAGTAAAAGTTACAAAATCTAAAATGTTTATAGATGTTATAACAAATAAAGCTGAGATAAAAAGCTTAGAGAATATAAATAGAGTATCGGTTACAGACTCAACTCAAAATAACAATCAAGATAAGGACTATCTTCAATTGCCGGATATAACAATTAGTGGTAATGTATGGAATGATAAAACAATAGACAAAAAACAAGAAAATTATAATGGAATATATGACAAAGAAGCAGAAAGTGCATTATCAGGAATTAAAGTACAATTATATAGAGATGGAAAAGGAATAGTTGCAACAAAATTCACTGATTCTGAAGGAAAATATAGTTTTGGAAGTGTTGATTCAGGTAATGTGTTAACTAACTTTATAAAAGGTCCAAAAGCCAGTTTAAACAACGATGGTGGATGGAACGGAAGTAGTTATAATGGAAATTTAAATGGAACAGTTAAAGGAGGATATTATAGCTATTACATAGTCTTTACATACGATGGTATAACATACACATCTACACCAGATGGAAATACATATAGAAAAATATCAGATGATTATCAAGGAGTTGGAAAAGGAAATTATAGAATTAATTCAAATGCTTGTGAAGATAAGGTGCCAGCAAGAGAATCGAGAACGAATTTCAACAATAAATTTTCAAAAATAAATAATGCTAGCAATATAAAATATACAACAAAAAATGAAGATGGATATATTCCACAATCAAACCATATATATAATGAAGAAACAATGTCAATGCAATCTTCTACAGAACTAATCACATTTAAAAATGACGAAAACTTAGAAGAACAATTAAAATATGTTAATTTAGGATTAAGAGGAAAAGATGTATTTGACTTAGAATTAACATCAAATGTATCTAAAGTACAAGTAACAGTAAACAACAAAGTGGGAGTATACAATTATACAAATAAAATAAATATAAGAAATACAGATGTTGGACAAGGTGAAGATATGGCTAATGTGGAAAATGAAACATCAAGTCAATACTTATATGATTCAAATGGAAATGAGGTTAAACAAGAGCAAGCATTAAGAGATACAGACTTGAATACATCATCAGCATATACAGGAACGAATGAAATAAGCTACAGTAAAGAACAAGGAATTCAAGATATACAAGTGACATATAAAGTAACTGTAACAAATGCTTCACAAACGGATGGTATTGCTACTTCAATAATTAATTACTATGACAAAGCGTATGTTGTAAAAAAAGATAATCTTAATGCATATATAGAGATGAATGGCAAAAAAATATCAAACTTAACATATACAAACTATGAAAATATTAGAATATTAAAGTTTGATATGGAAAATGCAGTAGGAAATAGTAACTTGAAACAAAGTGAGAGTTATAATTTATATTACACATTAACAATGACAAGCAATACAATAACAAAATTGAAAGACTATATGCAAGCAAATGAAAGTAATGAAAAAGTAGGAAAGTTAATATATCCAACATATAATATGTCAGAAATATTTGAGTACAAGACAAAAGCTGGAACTGGACAAACAGAATATACAAGAGGATTATTAGATAAGGATTCAGCACCAGGAAGTATAGCAAAAGAACAAGTAAGGTTAACTACAACAATAAATCAAACAACACCAACAGAAAATGGAACACCAAGTACTCTAACATATTATACAAATGGTAAAGAACTAGAAAAATTAAAATATGAAGATGATACTTGTACAACACCAACATTGTACTTTGTGAGTCAAAACACTACAGATAGTGGAAAAGAAAGAAAAATATCTGGTACAGTATTTGAAGACTACACAGCCATTATAGATAATAACGATGGAAGTGAAATAAGAACGAAGACTGGTGATGGAATACAAACAGGCGATGAACCAGGAATAGAAGGAGTAATAGTAGAACTGCGAGAAAAAACAGGTGATGGTAAAGATGATTATACAACAAGGTATGAGGTGGAATCAGATGAAAACGGACATTTTGAATTTAAAAATTTCTTACCAGGAAACTATAAAATAAGATACACATTTGGAACCACAAGAAAAAACGAAAGCAAAGACGAAAGCGAAAAACAATATAAGCGGAACATTCGTATATTCAAATAAATTAAATGTTAATACAAAATCATATAATGGAGAAGATTTTCAATCAACGAATAATACAGGAAAAATAGGAAGTGATGAATCTAGAAGAGAATATAAAACAACAACAGGAGAAATCACACTAAACCAAATAAATAGCACGGTTGAATTCTGGTATGCATTTAACAAAAATGAAGGAATATCAACCGCAGTAGAAGACAGTAATAGGAGAATGGAAATTTCAAATATAGTATCAGCATTTTCAGATGACGAAATGTCTGTATTAAATAATGCAAGAGATGGAAAATCTGAAGAGGAATGTACAGAAAATTCAATAACAGCAAGCGATATAGCAAAAGAAACATATATAAGCTCAAACACTAAAGATATGGAATTAACGGTAGAAGAAACAGTAGATATTTCTAAAATAGAAAGTGCAGCTCAACTAATAGAAGACGGAAAAATAGTTCAAAAAGAAAATGGAGTTGGAGAATGGGCAATATTCCCTAATTCAAACGAAATATATAAAGAGTACCATATAAGTAATATGAATTTTGGTATAGCGGAAGTTCCTGTAACTACGCTGGATTTACAAAAACATGTAAAGAAATTTAAAATAACAGATTCAACAGGAAATAATACAATTGCAGAAGTAGAAGCTAAAAACGAATCACAAGTAACTGTAAATCCAAGTAAAGTAGCAGCAAATAAAATAGACATCGTTATAAATGTATTATCAAAAGATTTGGGAATGGAGAAAGAGATAATAAAAAATCTAATTGGTTATAGTAATAAAAGCGATAAGCAAGAAGATTCAAACAAAATAATTACAGCATCAGCAACTGCAACTCAAGTTAAAAAATTACAATATGATATGACAATGTACTCACTAGCAAGGGAAATCACAATAACAAGAACATGGAACATAAAGGCAGGTAATGTATTGGCAGCACCAGGTATCGATGTATTAGATGTAAGTATAGAAGATGAAAAACTGCAAGGAGCTAAATTGGAAGTAACATATGATATAACATCAAGCATATATGCAGAAAAGAATTTTAATAATGATGCAGTAACAGTCCCTAGCATTAAAGGAATAGCAGATTATGTTGATAATAACTTGTCATATAACGAAGATCTAGAAAACAATGAAGAAAAATGGACAGTAAGTACTTATGAAAATATTATGGACGCATACAAAAGACAAGCAGAATATGAGTCAAAATTTTCAAATTCTGTTAATGATACAAGAAAAGGAACCATAGATACAACAGCTAACGGTACGAAATATACAACTATTGTAGAAGCAATAGATAATAATGTACTTCTTGAAACATGCGGAACAGGAAGCACAGAAATAACATTAGAAAAGATTTTGTCATCAACAGATAGTAGTATAAGTGATATTATTACAAGTTCAATAGACACATATGAATATGGAAATAGCTTAGAAATAACAGGAATAGATTATAAAAACGCAACAGGGGAAACAACTGGTGATTTCATATTTAGAGATAGAGTAAGAACAGCAGATAGATATATTGTGTTAGCAGGAAGACAACACGATGCAGCAACAGCTGAAACTATAGCAATACATCCACCAACAGGTAAAAATAATAATATTAATTATTATATTGTAGCATTAGTATCATTGACAGTACTAACAGGAGGAATAATCGCAATAAAGAAAAAAGTTCTAAAGAATAATAGAAAATAAAGAAGCAAAAAGTGCAGACATTTGTCTGTACTTTTTGGTTAAAACTAAAACGTACTAGCCGTAAATAAGATACAAAAAAAGCTTAAATTTGTAATAAAAATGTTATAAAAAAATAATAAAAACACATTTAGAACAATAAAAGACCACAATCCGTAAAGAAAATTCGGAAAAACTTTGCAAAAAAGTCGATATTTGACTGAAGAAACCGCTATTTTTTAAGAAAAAAGGTGGATTTTAATGAAAAAATGTAGTATAATAATTTTAATAGTGTACATAAAGTATATTTATAATTAAAAGGAGAATTTCAAATGAATCTAAAAAATGTTTTTGTAAAAATAACAGCGATATTTGCAGTGATTGCTATGATGGCTGGCAATTTTAGTTTGTTAGGAACTGGAATTAATGCGGTAATAGCAGAAGAATTAAAAATACCAGAAATACAAGCGGATATTGAGTTAAGCAAATATGTTCAATATGATACAAATGGAGCAAAAGGTGTAATTGTAAAAGCAAAAATCTCAGAAGGAGACAGTCAAGATAAAGAAAAATATAAGCCAGTACAAAATAAGACAATTACTGTTCAAGCTTCAAAAATTAATGGAGAGATGCCAGAAAGAGTAAAGGTAATAGCAAATTCTACTAAAGCAATAAATGGAAAAGATGGAGCAGAAGTAGAATTTAGTAATGACAACTGGAATTATGATAAAAATTCTGGTTTATTAACTATTTCTTTGAAAAATGAATCAAATTATTCTACATATGTAGAAAATGCTAAAGATGAATTTGAAGTTATATATATATATGGAGAAAATAGCTATAAAGGAAATGAAGATGAAGTAGCTATATCATTAAAAGCTAATATAGTAGAAAATATAAAAGCAGATAATGAAACAATTAAATCAGAAAAAAATATAAATAAGGATGTAACTGTTAAAGAAAATATAGGAGATATAACAAGTATAGATTCTATATACAATACAGATATCTACAAAGGATATATGTATTCAAATAATAATAATAAAACATCATATGAAACGGAATATACAACAACATCAAATTTAGAAGTTTTAAATTCAGATTTAATAGATAATGTAATTGCAACAATAAAACAAGATGATTTTGTTGTATCAACAAAAAAAGAAGATAAAACAATATCTACAAATGGAAATATATATTATAAATCAACAACTATGAGTAAAAAAGAATTTGATAATATATTAGGAACAGATGGAGCTATAGAATTAAGTGATGGAACAGAAAGAATTGCTACAATAAAATATAGTGAGCCAGACAAAAAGAAAAATAGAAAATTACAAGTAGAATATAATACAGGAGATATAAAAGAAATTGAGGATAATAATATCACAGTAGAGTATTCAAAACAAATTGATAGTATAATAATAAAAACAAGTAAACCAATAACAGAAGGAACATTACAAATATCAAATAGAAAAGCTATAAAAGCATTTTCACAAGAAAATTTAGAAAATGTAAAATCAATACAAGAAAATTCAGAAGTACAATCAATAAAAAATGTAACAGAAGAACAAAATACAAAACAAGTAATAATAAATAGTTATAAAAGCAATAAAAACATAGAACTAAAAGAACCAGAAGAAAAAATATCAGTAGAACTTTCAAGTAGTAGTTTATCAACATTATCAACCAATAAAGTAAGATTAACAATGAAGATAGATGACACAAATAGCAGTTGTAAGTTGGCTAAAGCTAGAAATATGGAACTTACATTACCACAAAATTTAACATCTGCAAAAATAATCTCAACTGGAATATTATATGGAAATGGAATTGAAATAAAATCAGCCAAAATAGAAAATGGAAAATTAATAATCTCATTAGTAGGAGAAGAAAAGTCTTATAATATAGAAAACATTAATGGCGGAATAAATATAGTAACAGACTTGGAATTAGATATAAATGATACAGTGGCAACACATAATGAAACATTAAATCTTTCATATAATAGTGCTAGTGTAACAAAAGATGTTAATATTATTTCAAATGCAGGACTATTAGTATTAAATGATACATCAACAAATAATGGAAAATCAGTAAGAGTAATAGGAAATACATCAGATAGTATAGAACTAGCTATGAATAAAAAAGGACAAACTGTAAGCCAAGAAATAAAATTAGTAAATAACTATGATAAAGATATAACAGACTTAGAAATTACAGGAAATATGAAGTTTGATACTAATAATAAAAAGTCAAATATAGATACAATATTAAAGAAAGTAAAAATAGAAAATGCGGAAGCAAAAATTTATTATGCGGATTCTATTGATTCAAATAATTGGTCAGAAAAAGTTTCAAATAATACAAAAGCATATAAAATTGTAGTAAAAGACAATACATTATCAAGCAAAAATTATATCTCAATAAATACTATAGCAAATGCACAAGACAATCTAACTTATAATGAATTAGATTTATTAAATATGAATGTTAAATATAAATATGACAATGTATCATTTGAACAAAACTCAACAGTAATAGCTAGTACAGAAACAAAAGAACTAAATACATCAGAACCAGTTACAATAACAACAGAAACATTAGCAGGAGATACAAGTATAAATAATGGAGACACAGTAAATGAAGGACAAATACTAAAAACAAAAGTCACATTAAAGAATAATACATCAGAAGATAAAACATATAAATTAACAACCAAAATAAATAATGCTGTGTATTATGAAATATATGAAACAGGGGCAATATATAATGCAAATAGAGATATTGAAACAAGATATCATGAAGCAGCAGAAGGGGATAATTATAGAGAAAATGAAATTAAGATAACTGCAGGAAAAGAAATGACATATGAATATCAATATTCGGTAAAAAGTAATGCAAAAGATGTAGAGAATAATATTAAATTATTAGATTTAAATGGAAATGTGCTTAAAGAGATAAATGTTAATAATAATGTAAAAAGTGCAAAGATGAAATTGATGATAGAGTATACATATAATGAAGAGAAAATACCGGAAAACTTTACAACACTAGCTTTTACAATTAAAAATTATGATAATAAAGATTTAAGAAATGTCACATATACAGTGAAATTGTCAGATAATATGAAAATGAATACATATGAATCAGAAGAAAACATAGAACAGGTTACTTATAATGAAAAAGATAACTGTATAACAGTTAATGTTTCAAAAGTACCTAAAGATGGAACTGTGAAACTGATAGGATTCTTTGATGTTAATATTGATTATACAAAGAAATCAGAAGATATAGTAGTAAATAGTTATTGTGATTATAAAGGAGAAAAATATATTTCTAATTTATTTGAACAAAAAATTTATCAAGGAAAAACAAATCTTCAATTGGATGTAACAAATAATTTATCAAAAGACTATGCAGAAAAGGGAGAGAAGATCCAATATATAGTAAAAATAAAAAATTATGGAATATATAAGCTTGATAAATCAACATTTAAAGCAGAGTTAGAAGAGGGAAGTTATATAGAAAATGGATATATACTATATAATAATGGAAAAAAAGAAGCTATACCAATAAATGATGAAAATAACTTGACATTTGAACTAAATATAGCAGAAAATGATGAAATGCAAATTGTTATAAATACAGTGGTTGGTTATACACTAGAAAAAATGAATAATACCTTCTCTATAGCGGATCCTTATTATAATAAAGCTGAAAAAACAGTACAAATAAGTGGAAAGATAGATGGAAGTAACCAAGATATTCCAAATAATCCAGATACACCAGATAATCCAGATGATCCAGAGAAACCAGATACACCAGATAACCCAAACAACCCAAGTGAAGAAACAAAACATACAATATCAGGAGTAGCATGGTTAGACAATAATAAAAACGGACAAAGAGATGAAGGAGAAATATTATTAAAAGATATAAAAGTAGACTTATATGATTCAGCAAAAGGAGAGATAGTAAAAGACAGTGAAGGAAATGCAAAAACAGCAACAACAGATGAAAATGGAACATATAGATTTGAAGGACTAGAAAAAGGATCATATATAGTAATATTTGAATTTGATACAAGTAAATATACGGTAACAACATATCAAAAAGAAGGAACAACAAACTCAATAAACTCAGATGCAATACTAAGTAATGTAACAATAAATGGAACAAGCAAAAAAGCAGGAATAACAGATAAAATAGAAATATCAAATGAAAATATAGAAAACATAGATATAGGATTAATAGAAAATGCAATATTTGATTTAAGCTTAGACAAACAAATAAATAGTATACAAGTAATAAACAAACAAGGAACAAAAACAACAGAATACAACAACAAAAACTTTGCGAAAATAGATTTAGTAGCAAAATACATGAATAATACCAATGTAATAATAAACTATAAATTTGTAATAAAAAACAACGGAGATGTAACAGGATATGTAGACAAGATAGTAGATAATTTACCAAGTGGATTAGAATTTAGTAGTGAGTTAAATAAAGATTGGTATAAAGGAAGTGACGGAAACCTATACACAACGAGCCTAAATGGAATAGCAATAAAACCAGGAGAAACAAGTGAAGTAGAACTAATACTAACAAAGAAGACAACAGAAAACACAACAGGAACATTCAGTAACAATGCAGAACTAAGTCAAATAAGTAATATAGAAGCAATAGAAGAGAAAGCGGAAGCAAAAGAAAACAATAAATCATCAGCAGACTTAGTAATATCAATAAAAACAGGATCAGTAATAATGTATATAGGAATAACAATAGGATGTATAGCAATAATAGCAGCAGGAGCCTATATCATAAAGAAAAAAGTAATAAATAAGGAAATATAGAAGGAAAGGAGGGCAAGAAGAAAGTGAATAAGATGAAAAAAACCAAAATATCAATAGTATTATCAATATTAATATTAATATCAACAATAGCAACAGTAATAGGAATATCTGGAAATAAATATACAAAAGATAAAGGAGACTATATAGACAAATTTGCAATAACTAAAAAAGGCGGATACAATCAAGGAATATATGATTTGAAATATAATTCTGATGAATACTATACAACTAGAAATTGGGATACGGACTATGATAGGATCGATGATACAAAGAACATTATATGTGCAAATTCAAGAGTTGGTAACAAACTTGGAATGAAACTTATTGTTGCAGGAATAATTGATATTGATGGTGGTGATACAACAATAACAGGACCAATCGCGGCCAATTCTGGAAAAACAGAAAATTTAGGAGAAAATGCAAAAAGAATGGCAAAACTTGCATATCTTACAATAAATGGAGAGATATCAAGAAATACTGCAGAAGAAGCAGTAACTTATAAAAGTGGATGGTATGGAATTTATAATTCAAAACTCGTAAATTCAAAAAAAGCTGATGAATATGCCTTGAAACCGGGACATGGAAGTGGTTCGGGAAATGGAACCTGGGGAGAAAGTACAAATTTTAGTGATGCCGGAAAACTAAAATTAACAGATGAAGAAAAAAACAATACAGCGAAGGATGTAAATATTACGGGAACAGAAACATCTAAAAATAGTACTAATACAAAAAGTAATAGAGCAAAAGTTGAAACAGGTTCTTGGAAATTTGACGGAGCAACATATACTGCTAAAATAGGTCCATACACATTAGGAATGAAAAATTTTAATGCGAATGGTGTTTCACAAAGTATAGAAATGAATGTTACAAAGAGCAATGGTGAACAAACAACATGGAAAAACAACTTAATAATAAAAAGAGATTCTGGTAATGACACCTCTGGTGAATATTACATATATGTTGGTGGAAATCATAATATATCTTCAGTAAATAAAATAAATTATCTAAAAATAAAGCAAACTTCAAAAGGAATAAATTATAAAGGAAGATTTATTATACTGGCTACTTCAGAAGGACAAAGTAGAATGGTATTCCATGGAACAAAAGAAGAAGGAAAAGAGAGTGAGGTATATTTAAAAATACCTATTCTTGAAACTAATGTATCATTACAAAAATATATAACAAAAATTAATGGTGAAGATTTAACAAATAATTCAACAACATTAACAAATAGAAAAAATACATATTCAAGATCAGACGAAAGAAATAAGAATGCTAAAAAAATAGTTTCTAAATCAGAACAAAATAATATGCAAGAAAGTACATATAAAAGAGATAACGTTGTAAATATTGAAGCAGGAGATATTGTCACATATAGAATTCATGTGTATAACAATTCTGATGTTAATGCAGACAAAGTAGTAGTAAGAGATCAACTTCTTTATTATGATTCAAACCAATATGGAGAATATCAGTTAGAAAGTATAATAAGAGATGGAAATAAAGAGGTAAAAGGTGATTGGAAATTAGCAAGTGGTACAAGTACACACGAATATGAGTATACTATAAATAATTTAGGGGCTAATTCAGAAACATACTTTGATATAAGTGTTAAGGTAAATACATATATAACAAACGTAATTGCAAATACAGCATATATTAAAGATACAACACCAACAAATAAAAATGAATATAGAACAAAAGACAGAGACTATATTAAAATGAAACCTTATAAGGTAAGTTTACAAAAAATAGTATATAGTGTAAATGGTATAAATACAGACCAAAATACTAGATGGAAATCTTGGGAATCAACAGCAAATGTAAATAATAATCCATCAAATGAAACATATAATAGAAATAATTTATATTCAAAACATAATAATCCAGTTACAGTAGCAAATGGAGACACTGTAAGATATGCTATAAAAGTAAGAAATGATGGCGATACTCAAGCAAATATTACAAAAATATCAGATAATTTACCAAGTGGAGTATCACTACAAGGAGTATATAATCAAGATGGTAGCAAATGTTCATATACTCAGAATGGAAATAACATAGAAATAACAGGAGAATCAGGATTATTAGGTTCAAAAGCAGAAAAAATATATTTTGTAGATGTAACTGTAACAGAATCTAATATGTCAACAAGAATATTAAGAAATTATGCTATAATAACAGGACTAAAAAATAAAAATGGAATCGAAGTAGCAGATACAACATCTTCAAATAACGATGATGCAGATTATATTCAATTAAAAGATATAACAATAGAAGGAACAGTATGGAATGACAAAGCATTAGACAAAAAACAAGATAATTATAATGGAATATATGATGAAGGAATAGAGAATAAATTATCAGGAATAAAAGTTGAACTTTACAGGGATGGTACAGGAGTAATATCAACAACATTAACAGATGATAATGGAAATTATTCATTTGATGCAAGTAAAATAGACAGCAATAAAGTAACAGAACAATGTGAAAGACATATAAAAGCACCATATACTTGTAAAAGTGATTATTCAGGAACAGTAGAACATGGATCAAATTATTGGAAAGAAAACAGCTACTATTCATACTATGTAAGATTTACATATGATGGAATAACATATACATCAACAATATTTGCAGATGTTACATCAAATAATGATAAAGATTCTAATGCAAAAGAAGATAATGGAAAAGTAGAAGAATCAAGACAAGACTTTAACAATAGATTTTCTACAATAAACAACGGTAGTGGCATAGAATATACAACAAAAAATGAAGAAGAATTTAATCCACAATCAAATCATATTTATAATGAGAAAACAATGGGAATTCAATCTTCTACAAACAAAATAAGTTTATCAAATACAGAGAGTCTAGAATCACAGTTAAAACATGTTAACTTAGGATTAAGAGGAAAAGATGTATTTGATTTAGCACTAACTTCAGATGTATATTCAACAAATGTAACTGTAAATGGTGAAACAGGAACATATAATTATAATAGCAATAAAGTAACTGTAAGAAAAGCAGACATATCAGTTGCAGAAGATACAGCAAATTTTGCAAGTGAAGCAAGAACAGGTACAGTTGGAGAAATTACTCAAGAAGTAAGAAAAACAGATTTAGATGTTAATACAGCAAACCAAAATGCCGTAAATAAATACGATAAAACAGGTTTAGGAATTGAAGTAACATACAAAATAACTGTAACAAATGAATCACAAACAGATGGAACAGCAACAAAAATTACAAATTATTATGATAATAGATATACTTTCAAAAAAGCATATTCATCTGATAATAGTGAGCTAAATACAACAAATGGAAATAGCGGAACAAACTATAAATCAATAATAATTACAACACCTGGAACAAATTTAACTCAATTTGCAACAATGGATATATATGTAGTGTATACATTAAATGATCCAACAAGTACATTATCAGAATTAGTTACTGGAGCAAAAACAAAAATACCAACATATAACCTAGCAGAAATATATGAATATACAACAAGAAGTGGAGCTGGACAAACAGAATATACAAGAGGATTGATAGATAGCGACTCAGCACCAGGAAGTGTAGAAAAAGAACAAGTAAGATTAACTACAACAATAAATCAAAACACACCAACAACTGGAGGAAATCCATCAACAATAGACTACTACTTTGAAGGAAATAATTTGTCAGAACTAAAATATGAGGATGACACACATGCAACTCCAACACTTTACTATACATCATCAGACAATGGAAGAACATTAGAAGGTACAGCATTTGAGGACAAAACAACGGTAAATAATGATAAAATCAGAACTGGTGATGGTATAATGCAGGATGATGAAAATAGGGTTGGAAAAATCACAGTAGAATTAATGGAAAAAGTTGGAAAGGACTATGTAGTAAGATATAGAACAACAACAAATGATGATGGAACATATAAATTCTCAGATTTCTTACCAGGAAATTATATTGTACATTATAACTATGGTAATATAGATGGAACATTCTTGTATGGAGAAGCTGGAAATAACCAAAATAAAAAATCATATAATGGAGAGGATTTCCAATCTACAAATAATATTGGAACATATGGAGCTAAAAAACTAAATAATACAGAAGATTACTGGTATGTATATAATGAAACAGAAAAAGTATCAACAGGAACAGACGATATTGCAAGAAGACAGAAAGTTTCTGAAACAGTTGTAGACTTTAGTGATGCTCAAATGACAGTATTAAATAATGCAAAAGCAGGAAAACAAGAAAACAATAAGGTAGCTAAAGAAATTGCAGATATAACACAAATGTATGCAAATACACCAAAAATGAATATAACTGTAGAAAAAACTAACTTAATAAATAATGAATGTAAACAAAATACTAAATTTGAATCATACAACATAACAGGAATGAACTTTGGTATAGCAGAAGTTCCGATAACAACAGTAGATTTGCAAAAACATATAAGTTCATTCACAATAAAGGATTCAGCAGGAACTAATATTATAGCAAGTGCTGCAAAGCAAGAAAACGGAGAATGGAAAATAACAGCTGGTAATATATTAGCAACATCAGATTCATCATTAATAGATGTAAGTATTGAAGACGAAAAATTACAGGGCGCAAGACTAGAAGTAAATTATAATATATCTTCTATAATAACAGTTGAGAAAAACTTTAATGGAGAAGAAGGTGTAGAGGCAACAATAATGGGATTAGTAGATTATATTGATAATGATTTATCATATAATAATGACTTAGGAGAGAATAGCAAATATTGGGAACTAACAGACTATGAACATGCAAAAGAAAGTTATACAAAACAATCTAAATATATCAACTCTAAAGGCGAAGAAATAACAGAAACACGTTCAGGAACATTAGATCCAGAAGGAACAATTTATACAACAATCGTAAAAGCAAAAGAAGGTAATCCATTATTAAAAAGTAAAGAGGGTACAACAGTACCAATCACATTAGAAAAAACTATATCTGCAACAGATACAACTGTTGAAAATATAATAACAAGTAGTATAAATACATATGAATATAATAACTCAGTAGAAATAACAGGTATAGAATATTCTAACACAAATACAGACCCAACAAAGAAATTCTCATTCAGAGATAGAGTAAGGACAACAGATAGATACATTATATTATCAGGTAGACAACATGATAGTAAAACATCAGAAACAATAACAATACACCCACCAACAGGTGCAAATAATGTCATACTTTATAGTGTAATAGCAGTAATATCTTTAGCAGTATTAGCAAGCGGAGTAGTATTAATAAAAAAATATGCTATAAAAAAAGACTAAAATAAAACAATAAATCGATAGGTAATCCTATCGATTTATTGTTTACTGTAAAATTTTACTTTTTTAATAGAACCTATTTGAAAATAAAACAAAACATGCTATAATATTAAATAGGGAGAAAACGAAGATGAATCAAATATTAGTTAGTGAAAAATTATATGTTACTCCAGAGCTAAAAAAGAAAAAGAAAATATATAAGTTTAACTTTATAATTTCTATTATTCTTGTTATAGCTCTTTTTGGCTATTACATTTATGGCGTATATGAAAGAGATTCATCAGATAAATCAGATGAGATTTTATCACAAATAGATATAAACCAACAAGAAGCACAAGTAGAAAATGACTCAACAATAAAATTACAAGACAATGTATTAGTTGTAGTTTTGGATGATACAAATGATACAGGAGAAGAAGTAAATCTGGATGATTTAATTAAAGCAAATAGAGCAGCAATGTTAGATGGCAAAAAATATAAAACAGATGCAGGTGCGGAATATGGAACAGTAGCAGTCATAAATATACCTTCAATAAATATAACATATCCAGTAATATATAGTGATGACACAAGCAGTAAAACGGTAGAAGATTTACTAAAAATATCAGTAGTAAAATATTGGGGACCTGAAGCAAATAATCCAGGAAATTTCTGTATAGTAGGACATAACTATCATAATAAAAGATTCTTTAGTAAATGTTCTAATCTGAAAAATGGAGATACAATATATGTAACAGATCCAAATAATAAAACCTTAGAATATAGAGTATATGCAAATTATGTAGTAGAACCAGATGATTTAAAATGTACTAGTCAATTAACAAATGGAAAAACAGAAATAACGTTAATAACATGTACAATGACAGGTAAACAAAGAACAATAATAAAAGCAAGAGCAATCAATAGTTAAGATAAAATAATATAAAACAAAAACACCTTTTAATGAATAAAATATTAAGAGGTGTTTTTGTATGAAAGATATTATTTTTAAAGGTGTAGGAACAGCAATTGCTACTCCGTTTGATTCAAATGATAATATTAACTTTGATGAGTTTAAAAGATTGGTAGAATATCAAATAGAAAATGGCGTAAATGCAATAATAGTATGTGGTACAACTGGAGAAGCATCAACAATGACAGAAGAAGAAAAACAAGAGCTAATTAGGTATTGTGTAAAAATTGTAAATAAAAGAATACCAGTAATAGCAGGTGTAGGAAGTAATAATACAAAACAAGTAATAACAAATGAAAAATATGCACAGAAGATAGGAGTAGACGGGTTATTAATAGTAACACCATACTATAATAAAACAACACAAGAAGGATTAATAGCACATTATAAATTAATAGCAAATAACACAAATTTACCAATAATAGTGTATAACGTATCTAGCAGGACAGGAGTAAATATTTTACCATCTACATATTTTGAACTGTCAAAAATTAAAAATATAGTAGGAGTAAAAGAAGCAAATGGAGACTTATCTAGTATGTTAAAGACAAAATATTTATGTGGAGATGAATTAAATATATACTCTGGAAATGATGACCAAGTATTGCCAACATTAGCGGTAGGAGGAATAGGAGTAATATCAGTATTATCAAATATAAAACCAAAATATACAGTAGAAATGATAAATAAATATTTAGAAGGAAAAAATCAAGAAGCAGCAAAAATGCAAATAAAAGCTACAAAATTGATAAACTTATTATTTAAAGAAGTAAATCCAATACCAATAAAAGAAGCACTAAATATCATAGGATTCGAATTTGGAAAACCACGTTTACCACTAATAGAATGTAGCAAAGAATTAAAAAACGAATTGAAAAATATATTAAATGATAAATTATAAATTACAATGCAAATGTATTGAAAAATCAAAGAATCTATTGTATAATAAACAATAGATTTTTTTAATAGGAGAGATTTTATGTTTGAAAAATTAGAGGCAGTTGAAAAAAGATATGAAGAATTAACAAAAATAATTTCAGATCCAGAAGTAATAGCAAGACAAAGCGAATGGCAAAAAGCTATGAAAGAACATGCTGCTATTGAAGAAGTAGTAATGAAATTTAGGGAATACAAAAAAGTAAAACAAGCAATGGAAGAGGCAGAAGAATTGATGCAAGATCCAGATATGAAAGAACTTGCAGAAGAAGAATACTATTCATCAAAAGACCAAATTCCTAAAATAGAAGAAGAATTAAAAATTTTATTAATACCAAAGGATCCAGATGATGACAGAAATATAATATGTGAAATAAGAGGAGGTGCTGGTGGAGAAGAAGCAGCACTATTTGCAGGAACATTATTTAGAATGTATTCAATGTATGCAGAAAAGAAACATTGGAAACTAGAAGTATTAAACGAAAATGAAACAGGACTTGGTGGATACAAAGAAATATCATTCATGATAACAGGAAAAGGTGTATATAGTAGACTAAAATTTGAAAGTGGAGTACACAGAGTACAAAGAGTACCAGATACAGAAAGTAGTGGAAGAATACATACATCAACAGCAACAGTAGCAGTATTACCAGTAGTAGAAGATGTTGAGATAGATATAAATCCAGCAGATATAAAGATGGAAGTGTTTAGAGCATCAGGAGCAGGAGGACAACATGTTAACAAAACATCATCAGCAGTACGTTTAATTCACATTCCAACAGGAACAGTAGCAGAATGTCAAACAGAAAGATCACAAGTACAAAACAGAGAATATGCAATGAGGTTGTTAAAATCAAGATTATATGAGATGGAAAAAGCAAAACAAGATGCAGAATTAGCAAATGCTAGAAAATCACAAGTTGGAAGCGGAGATAGAAGCGAAAAAATAAGAACATACAACTATCCACAAGGAAGAATAACAGATCATAGAATAGGAATGAGTATATTCCAATTTGAAAGCTTTTTAAATGGAGATTTAGATGAATTAATAGATTCATTAATAGCAGCAGACAGAGCAGAAAGATTAAAAGGAGAAGAATAAAAAATAGCACAGAATATTGTGCTATTTTTTATGCATAACAATCTACTAGTTTCATAAATTTATATAGAGGTAAGTTTATGAATTATTTATTAAAAACAACATTAATAGGTCTATTTTTTGGAACATTTGGAACCACAATAGGAGGAATAATTGGTATATTAATAAAAAACACATCAAATAAATTCCTAAGTTTTATATTATCATTTGCATCAGGTTTAATGCTTTCAATAGTTTGCTTTGATTTAGTACCAGAAAGTATGGAAATTACTAGTATATCAAATACAATAATAGGAATCTTACTAGGTGTAGTTTGCATGATTGCCTGTGATATTGCAGTTGCTAAATTGTTTAGAAAAAAGAATGATGTAGCGGTTACAAACAATAATCTATTAAAAACAGGAATAATAGTAAGCATAGGATTAGCTTTGCACAATTTGCCAGAAGGATTAGCAATAGGTTCAAGTTTTGAAGCATCTATAAAATTAGGATACTCATTGGCACTTGCAATATGCTTGCATGACATACCAGAAGGTATTTCTATGGGAGTTCCTATGAAAAATGGTGGAATGAAAAAATCAAAGGTTGTTTTTTATGTATTTATGTCTGGAATTACGACTGGAATAGGAGCTTTTTTAGGAGCACTAATTGGTGGAATATCAGATGTGGTAATAGCAATATGTTTAGCATTTGCAGGAGGAGCAATGCTTTACATTGTATCTGGAGAGTTGATACCAGAATCAAATGAATTATATAAAGGAAGATTTCCAGTAGTAGGAAATATACTTGGATTTATATTAGGAATATTTGCAACAATGTTATAAAAACACTTTACAAAAAGTCAACAACATTTTAAACAAATGTTTGAAATGTTGTTGACTTAGTTTTTTTTATAATATATAATTTCAAAAGATTAAAAAAGAGAGGTAACAAATGAAAGATATTTTAGAAGGATTAAATGATAAACAATATGAAGCAGTAATAAATACTGATGGACCATGCTTAGTTATAGCAGGTGCGGGAAGCGGAAAAACAAAGGTATTAACACATAAAATAGCATATTTACTAAATGAAAAAAATATAAAACCATGGAACATATTAGCTATTACTTTTACTAACAAAGCAGCTAATGAAATGAAATCAAGAGTAGAAACATTAGTTGGAGAAGCAGCTAAAGAAATATGGATGGGTACATTCCATTCTATTTGTGTTAAGATATTAAGAAATTTTATAGATAGAATTGGATATGAAAAAAGTTTTATTATATTTGATACATCAGACCAAAAAACACTTGTAAAAGAATGTTTAAAATCATTAGATATAGATGATAAAATGTTTACAGATAGAGCAGTACTTTCGGAAATCTCAAATGCTAAAAATGAAATGTTAGAACCTGTACAATATGCGATGAGAGCAGGAGGAGATTATAGGAAAGAGAAAATTGCACGAGTATATGCAATGTATCAACAAAAGTTAAAAGAAAATAATGCAGTAGACTTTGATGATATAATAAACTTAACAATAAAAATATTGGCAGAAAATCCAGATGTATTAGAGTATTACAATGATAAGTTTAAATATATATTAGTTGATGAGTATCAAGATACAAATAAATCACAATTTACACTTGTAACAATGCTTGCAGCAAAATACGGAAATATCACAGTCGTGGGAGATAACGACCAAGGAATATATAGCTTTAGAGGAGCTGATATTTCTAATATATTAAACTTTGAAAAAGATTTTCCTGGAACTAAAATAATAAAACTAGAACAAAATTATAGATGTACAGGAAATATATTAAATGCAGCAAATGCCGTAATTAAAAATAATGTTGTAAAATATGAGAAAAAGCTATGGACAGAAAATGATATAGGAGAATTGCCAAATTTCTTCTGTGGAGATAATGAATATGATGAGGCGACATATGTAGTAGAACAAATAAATAGGCTAAGAAGAGAAGAATATTTAAAATATTCAGATTTTGCAGTTCTTTATAGAATGAATGCACAATCAAGAGCAATAGAAGATATTTTAAGAAGAGAAGATATACCATATAAAATTATAGGCGGATTAAAATTCTATGAGAGAAAAGAAATAAAAGATATTATTGCGTACTTACGACTAATATATAATCCATCAGATAATTTGAGCTTGAAAAGAATAATAAATGAACCTAAAAGAGGTGTTGGAAAGACAAGTATAGATAATATTTCAAAATTATCAGATTCAAGTAATATATCAATGTATGAAATAATAAAAAATGCGGCAGATTTTGGATTAAATAGAGTATTTGTAAACACAAGAGATTTTATAGAGCAAATGGAATATTTAATGGCTAAAAAGGATGAATTAAAAATATCAGAATTAATAAAAGAAACATTAAATAAAACAGGATATACAAAAGCATTAGAAAATGAAAATTCAGTAGAAGCAGAAACAAGGATACAGAACTTAGAGGAATTTTTAACAGTAGCAATGGAATTTGAGGAAGAAAGTGCTGAAAATTCATTAGGAGAATTTTTGGAGGGAATAACCTTATCAAGCGATATAGATGGAATGGAAGACGAAGAAGATTCTGTTACTCTTATGACATTACACAGTGCAAAGGGACTTGAATTTCCAGTGGTATTTTTAGTCGGAATGGAAGAAGGAATATTCCCAGGATACAAATCAATAGGAGAACCTAAAGAATTAGAAGAAGAAAGAAGATTATGCTATGTTGGAATAACAAGGGCAAGACAATATTTATTTTTAACATGTGCAAAACAAAGAACAATCTTTGGCTCAACAACATACAATGCAGCATCAAGATTTATAGAAGAAATACCAAAGGAATATCTGCAAGGATATGAAGATACATTTAAAGATAATGATTCATATTCAGATAGTACTTACAAGTGGGAATATGGCAAATCATCAAAAGTTACAACATATAAAATGAATGATATGACTTCATCAGGAATAGAAAAAAGTAAAAAAACATCAACAGGTGGATATAACTTTAGAACACCAGAAAGTTTCTTGACTAACCTAAATAAAAAATCTGAAAGTACTGTGGATTTATCACAATATCAAGCAGGTGTTAGAGTGTTCCACAAGAAATTTGGAGAAGGAATAATAAACTATGTGGAAAAAGAAGGCGACGATTTAAAAGTGGATATAAACTTTGACAAAGTAGGACACAAAAGACTAATGGCCAAATTTGCCAATCTACAAATAATATAAAATATAATAAATTTTAAATTTAATGGACGGACAATTATGTACGTCCATTATTTTATGAATAAAAAAATAAAATGTGTTTCATAATATAAAAAACATATTATGAAAGGGTGATAAAATGCCAGACTTAACACAAATAGAATTGCAAAACCTAAGAAAATTAATAGATGAACAAGAAACAACATATCAAAAACTAAATAATTATTCAAAAGAATGTACAGATTTACAAATAAAACAACTATTTACAAAATCAGCACAAGATGCATTAAATACAAAACAAAAATTAATGTCATTTTTAAATGAATAATAAGAATAATTATTTATAAAAGAGGGGGTCTAAAATGGATGAAAAAACAATGGTAAATGACATTTTGAAAAATATAAAATCAGAACTAACAACATACCAAAATGTGATTTCAGAAACAGAAAATATGGGATTAAGGCAAACAATGCAACGAATAAGAAATAATGGGGAATCATTTCAATATGAGTTATTTAAGGCGGCACAAGCAAAAGGATATTATAAAGCAGCACCAAAAGCAACAGTAACAGAAATAACAGCTCTGAAAACGGAATTAGAGGAATAGATTTTTATTTATAAAAAATAGTTAAATACTCTTGAATAATTTTGAAAACTATTATACAATAATGTCATAAAATTGTAATAAAAATGTAACAAAAGGGAGTGCATTAAAATTATAAGAGTATTTAAGAAAATATATGTATATATGAGAAGTACTATAAAGCTTATTTCCCTAGCAGTTTTAGGAGCAATATTAATAGGAGCTGCAATAGTACTTATATATAAACCAATATATAGAGTGACATTAGATGGAGAAAAAATAGGATATTGCGAAGATAAAAATGCCCTACAAGAAAAAATAAATGCATACATGAAAAATGGAGAAGAAGGGGACGAGCATATAGCATTCGTACAAATAGATGAACTTCCACAATATAGTATGTGTTTATTAAAAAAAGGTATAGTAACAAATGATGATGAAATATACGAAGAAGTAAAAGAAACAGGTACTAAATATTATAGATATTATGCAATATCAGATGATGACGATGAAAAAATATATTTAGCATCATTTGATGAAGCTGATGATGCTATAAAAGAATTAAAAGAAAAAGAAAGTACAAATGCTTCAGATTTAACAATAGTAGAAAAATATGAAACAGAACTACCAGAATTAAATGATACAGATAAGGCAGTTGATGAATTATATCAAGAAAAAAAGGCAACAAAAACAAAAACTACAACATCAAGAACAGTTAAATATGCAAGTACAGGTTCAAGTAAATTTAGCACAAGTAGAGAAATAACATCAAAGAAAGTAAACTTAGGAATAAGTATAACAAAACCAGTGTCAGGAATATTAACATCTAGATATGGTTATAGATGGGGAAGAACACATACAGGAATAGATATAGGAGCATCAACAGGAACATCAATTAAAGCTGCATCTCCAGGAACGGTAACATTTGCAGGATGGAAAGGATCACTTGGAAATTTGATAGTAATAACACATGGTAATGGAGTACAAACATATTATGGACATTGCAGTAAACTAATAGCAACTGCTGGACAAAAAGTTTCTACAGGTGATGTGATAGCAAAAGTTGGATCAACAGGAAGATCAACAGGTTCTCATTTGCACTTTGAAATAAGAGTAAATGGATCAGCACTAAATCCATTAAGTTATGTAGGATATTAAAACATATAATAAACAAATTATTTGCGGAGTTTACTCCGCTTTTTTTATATAATAGGAAAGCATAACAAAATAAAAATTTGACAAATTAAAAAAATAAGTTATAATAAAATTACATTAAACAAAAACAAAGGAGTGATTTTTATGGATATAAAAATATTAGGAAAAGATTTAACAGCTACAGAAGCTATAAAAGAATATGTAGAAAAAAAATTAGAAAGAATTCAAAAATACTTTGAAGGAGAAGAAATCAAAGCATCTGTTACAATAAAAGGAGAAAAAAATTTACAAGTAGCAGAAATGTATATAAGTGTAAAATCTTATAACTTAAAAGCTGTTACAGAAACAAAAGATTTATATGCTTCAATAGATAAAGATATTGATATATTAGAAGGACAAATAAGAAAATTAAAAACAAAAAAAGAAAGAATGAATAAAGAAGAATCAATAAGATTAAAAGAAACAAATATGGAAGCACCAGCAACAGTAGTAGAAAAAGAAGTAATAAAAGAATTATACTATGATATAAAACCAATATCTGTAGAAGATGCAAAATTAAAATTAGAAGAAAAAGTAGGTAATATATTCTTAACATTTGTAAACATAGATACAGGAAAAGTAAATGTAATATTTAAACTAAAAGATTCTAATAATTATGGTATTATAGAACCAGAAGCATAAATTTTAAAAATAATCAGCATCTTGCTTTGTTACACTACATTTTAAATTTAATCAACGTACAAAAAGTACGCCTCATAAATTTAAAATTGGTGTGCCTCGCAATATACTAATTCTTTTTAAAATTATTATATATTAAATTAAAAAG
>CAJKDR010000002.1 GCA_905198755.1 uncultured Clostridiaceae bacterium | reverse complement strand
TTTCGAATGTAAACTTCTTAGATCTTTATTAAAAAATTTATGTTCTTATTGATTATTCTTGATTTTTCCTATATTTTAATATAAAATTATTGCATAAATATATTATTTATTTGGAGATATAAATGAATACAAAAGTTAATTATAGAAAAACAAATAGAAAAGTAAAAAAAGTACCAGATAAACCTATCGCTGCTAAGAAATTAAGAGTACTCGCTGGTTTTGGTATTGTTATATTTTTATTATTAATAATACGTTTATTTTGGATTCAATTTGTTAATGGTGCGTCTTTAAAAGAAAAGGCTTCTAGACAGCAAACTTCTAGTACCGTGATAAGTCCCAAAAGAGGAACTATTTATGATTTAAACGGTAAAGCTTTAGCTATAAGCGAAAATGTTGATACTGTTTCAATTAATCCATCTAAAATAAATAAAGATAAAAAAGAACTTATTGCTAAGGGATTATCTGATATTTTTGAATTAGATTATAATGAAACATTAGATAAATTGAATAGTAATTCTTCTGTAGAGACTATAGCAAAAAAAGTAGAAAGTGATAAGATTAATGAATTGCAGAAATGGATGAATGATAATAAAATTACCACTGGTATTAATATAGATGAAGATACAAAAAGATATTATCCATATAATGAACTTGCTTCACAAGTTATTGGTTTCTGTGGAACTGATAATCAAGGATTGGCTGGTATAGAGTCATCTTATGACAATATTTTAACAGGTCGTTCTGGTAAAATAATTACTACTACAGATTTGAACAATAGTGAAATCTCTGATAATCATAAAACATATGTAGAAGCTCAAGACGGTAGCGATGTTTATTTAACAGTTGATGTTAACATTCAATCTGTCGTTGAAAAATATATTTCCCAAGCAGTTGAAGATAATCAATGTGAAGCCGCAAGTGCAATAGCTATGAATCCATCAACTGGTGATATTCTATCAATGGCTACATACCCTACTTTTAATTTAAACACACCTTTTGAACCAAATACAAGCAAACTAAAAAAAGAATGGGATAATCTTAGTTCAACTGAAAAATCTACTGTTTTAAATAAAATGTGGAGAAATAAAAATGTTTCTGATTTGTACGAACCTGGTTCAACCTTCAAAACTCTAGTTTCTGCTATAGCATTAGAGGAAGACATCGCTGAAACTAGCACTCCTAAAGATTTTAGATGTAAAGGTTATGAGGAATTTTCAGATGGTACAAAAATTAGATGTTGGTCTAAATCTTCTCATGGATACGAAACTTTAACTCAAGCATTAGCCAATTCTTGTAATCCAGCTTTTATGCAATTAGGGAAGAGAATTGGGGTAGATACATTTTACAAATATTTTGATGCTTTTGGATTATTTACCAAAACTGGAATTGCTTTACCTGGTGAAAGTACTAGTATATTCTTTGATAAAGATAATATTGGTCCAGTTGAACTTGCAACAATGTCATTTGGACAGAGATTTGAAATAACACCTATTCAATTAATAACAGCTGTTTCTTCTTTAGCAAATAGTGGTAATTTATTAACTCCTCAAATTGTTGATAAAACTATAAATAAATCTACAAATGATGTTTCAAATACAGAAGTAAATCAAGTTAGACAAGTTGTTTCTGAAGATACTGCACAAGCAGTTATAAAAATGATGGAATCAGTTGTTACTGATGGTACTGGAAAAAAGGGTGCTGTAAAAGGTTATACAATAGCTGGAAAAACTGGTACATCTGAGGCAAAAAAAGGTTCTAAAAATGGTAATACACTTTCTTATGTAGCAATAGCACCTTCAGAAAATCCTCAATTAGTTTTATTAGTTGTTTTATATAATACTCCAACAACTGATAGTCATGGTAGTACAGTTGCAGGACCAATTGTTTCAAAAATATTATCTGAAGTTTTACCTTATCTTGGAGTTACATCTGATGAGGCAAATGTAAATTCTTCTGATAATAAAATAACTGTTCCAGATGTTACAAACAAAACAATTTCTGAAGCAGAAAAAATACTTAAAAATGCTGGTTTTATCACTTCTCTTTCAGAAAATTGTGATAAAAATTCTACATTGGTTTCAACCCAAGTTCCTTCGCCAAAGACTACTGTTGCAAAAGATTCTATCGTTATGTTATACTCAGAGAATAATTCAACTAGAACATCTGTAACCGTTCCAGACTTATCTGGAATGAGCCTTGCTAAAGCTAAAAGTACTTTAAAGGATAAAAAATTAAATATCAACTTTTCTGGCAGTGGTTTAGTGGTAAATCAAAGTGTAAAAAAAGGATCTTCTGTCGAGGAAGGCACAGTTATAAATGTTACATTATCATATTAAATGATATAATAATTAGGAGGTTTTACTTATGTTAAAATATTTAGTTACTTTTTTACTTGGAATGTGTCCAATTATTGAGATTAGAGGAGCTATTCCTGTTGGTGTAGGTATGGGACTTAGTTATTTCGAAGCTTTTATTGTTGGATTTATAGGAAATATAATTCCCATATATTTTATAGTAAAGTATATAGGTCCAATATTTGATTTTTTAGGAAGATTTAAATTTTTTAAAAAAATAATTGATTGGGCGAGTAATAAAGCAACAAAACATATTGAAGAAAGTGAACGTTTACAAAACTTTACTGCTTTAGGTCTATATTTATTTGTTGCAATTCCATTGCCTGGTACTGGTGCATGGGTTGGCTCATTAATAGCTAACTTTCTACATGTTCCTTTGAAGAAGGCATGGTTACCATTGGTTTTAGGCGTTCTTACTGCTGGTTGTATTATTTTAACTGCTACAGGTAGTGTTGTTACTATCTTTCAACATATATAATAAATGATATAGTTTATTATAATTTTCTATAAAATAAAAAATCTTAATGATTTTCATCATTAAGATTTTTTATTTTTAACTTTTTCTTTTATACATTATCTTTTATATAATCTACTACATCTCCTACAGTAACTATTTTTTCTGCGTCTGTATCTGGAATTTCTATATCAAATTCTTCCTCTAAAGCCATTATTAATTCTACTATATCTAAAGAATCAGCTCCTAGATCATCTATAAAAGATGCTTCCTCTGTTACAGAATTTTCTGCAACACCAAGTTGTTCTACTATTATTTCCTTAATTTTATCAAATACTTCTTCTGAACTCATTTTAAGTTCACCTCCTTGTTTATTGTTACGTTTTTCCATAATTGTTATATTATAAGTATATATATTTGTCAAGCGAATTTTCGTTTTTTTTGCAATTTACCTTTTATATGTTTCTATATTTGAAAATTGCTCTATCATCATATCAACAGATTTATTTTTTGCAAAGTCTTCAGCTTGTTTTATTGTATAATGAAATAATTTTTCATCACTACTTCCATGTGCTTTTACTACTGGTTTTTTTACTCCTAAAAATAATGCTCCACCATATTCTTTATAATCAACTGTTTTTGAGAATCTTCTTATTCCTGGTAATGCAGGTATTGCTGCTATAGTTGATAATACAGATTTCTTTAAATTTTCTGTTAATGAACGTTTTATAAATTTTCCAAATCCCTCTATTGTTTTTAAGAATACATTACCAGTAAATCCATCACATACTATTGCATCTATCTTTCCAGTGAATGCATCTCTTCCTTCAACATTACCTACAAAATTTATTCCTAACTTTTCTGACTCAGTAGATAATATTTGATATGTTTCTTTTATTAATTCATTACCTTTTGTTGGTTCTGTTCCTATATTTAATAAGCCTATTGCTGGTTTTTCTACTCCATATGTATTCTTTAAATATATTGTAGCCATTTGTGCAAATTGAACTAAATTAATTGGTTTACAGTTTGTATTTGCCCCTGCATCTATAAGCATTAGCCTTTTCTTGTATGCTGGAAGCATTGGTGCCATTGCTGGTCTATCTATACCTTTTATTCTTCCTATTAATAATGTAGCTCCTGTAAGTAATGCTCCTGAATTTCCTGCTGATATAAATACATCACCTTTACCTTCTTTTAATAGTCTAAATCCAACTACCATTGATGAATCTTTTTTATGTTTTATTGCATCTGTTGGTTTATCTTCCATTGTTATAATTTCTGTTGTGTGATATATGCTAAATTTAGGTGATATATCTTCTATTTTATTTTTTCCATAAAATTCTTTTACTTTTTTATTTATTACATCTGTATCCCCTATTAATATTATGTTTGATTCGACTTCATTTACCGCCTTTACTGCGCCCTTAATTACAGCATCTGGCGCATTGTCTCCTCCCATTGCGTCTACTAAAATGTTCATTTTTTATTTCCTCCTGTTTTAGTACTATTATCTTACTGTACATTTATTATTCATATATTTTATTATTTATTCCTAAAAAAATCAATAGTTTTCGAATAAAACAAAAAAGAATTCCCTAAGGAATTCTTTTTATTGTTTATTATTATTCAATTATTTCTGATACTATACCAGAACCAACTGTTCTACCACCTTCACGTATAGCGAATCTTAATCCTTTTTCTATAGCGATTGGTGTGATTAATTCGATAGTCATTGAGATGTTATCTCCTGGCATTACCATTTCTGTTCCTGCAGGTAACTCTATAACACCTGTAACGTCTGTTGTTCTGAAGTAGAATTGTGGTCTGTATCCGTTAAAGAATGGTGTATGTCTTCCACCTTCTTCTTTAGTTAATACATAAACTTCAGCTTTGAATTTTGTATGTGGATGTATTGTTCCTGGTTTTGCTAAAACTTGACCTCTTTCGATGTCTTTTCTATCAACACCTCTTAATAATACACCAATGTTATCTCCAGCTTCAGCTTGGTCTAATAATTTTCTGAACATTTCAACACCTGTTACTACAGTTTTTGAAGATTCAGGTTTTAAACCTACTATTTCAACTTCGTCTTGTAATTTTACCATACCTCTTTCTACTCTACCTGTTGCAACTGTTCCTCTACCTGTGATAGTGAATACGTCTTCAACTGGCATTAAGAATGGTTCATCAACTGGTCTTGATGGTGTTGGTATATATGAATCTACAGCGTCCATTAATTCTTTTATTGGAGCATATACTTCTGCATTAGGATCTGTTTCTGTTGATTCTAATACTTTTAATGAAGATCCTTTTATTACTGGTATTTCATCTCCAGGGAAATCATAGCTTGATAATAAGTCTCTAACTTCCATTTCAACTAATTCTAATAATTCTGGATCGTCAACCATATCACATTTGTTTAAATATACAACTATATATTTAACGCCAACTTGTCTTGCAAGTAGGATATGTTCTCTTGTTTGAGGCATTGGTCCATCAGCTGCAGAAACAACTAATATAGCACCATCCATTTGAGCAGCACCTGTGATCATGTTTTTAACATAGTCAGCATGTCCTGGACAGTCAACGTGTGCATAGTGTCTTTTTTCTGTTTCATATTCAACGTGAGCTGTGTTGATTGTGATTCCTCTTGCTTTTTCTTCTGGAGCTCCATCGATTTCATCATAAGCTTCGAATTTAGCTTTTCCTAATAATGATAAATATTTTGTAATAGCGGCTGTTGTTGTTGTTTTTCCGTGGTCTACGTGACCAATTGTACCGATATTAACGTGTGGTTTTGTTCTTTCAAATTTAGCTTTTGCCATTTTTGAATTCCTCCTTTAATTTTTATATATATTCTTAAAACATTAATGACGTAAATGTTTATTAGCAACTGTATTTTATACTATGTTTGCTATTTTTGCAATAGAATTTTAATATTTTGTAATAAAATATTAATATAATCTTAAACGAAGTAAAAGCAGTATATTGCTTTTAAATCGTTTTAAGCTTAGTCTTCTTTCTTAGTTCTAGAAGCTACTATTGCTTCAAATACTGATTTTGGAACTTCTTCATAATGAGATGGTTCCATAGAGTATGTTCCTCTACCTTGTGTTTTTGAACGTAAGTCTGTAGCATAACCAAACATTTCTGATAATGGTATGAATGCTCTTATTTCTTGCATTCCATCATCTGCTTCCATTCCTTCCATTCTTCCACGTCTAGAGTTTACATCTCCTATAACATCTCCCATGTATTCTTCTGGAACTGTTATTTCAACTTTCATTATTGGTTCTAATATAACAGCTTTTGCTTTTTTACATCCATCTTTGAATGCCATAGAACCTGCAATTTTGAAGGCCATTTCTGAAGAGTCAACTTCATGGTAAGAACCATCAACTAATGTTGCTTTGAAGTCTATTACTGGGTATCCAGCTAAAACTCCACCTTCAGCTGCTTCTCTAATTCCTTCTTCAACTGGTTTGATGTATTCTTTTGGAACTACACCACCAACAATTTTACTTTCAAATTGTATTCCTGTACCTGGTTCTAATGGTTCTAGTTCTAACCAAACATGACCATATTGTCCACGTCCACCAGATTGACGAATGAATTTTCCTTCTACTTTTACTTTTTCTTTTATTGTTTCTTTGTAAGCAACTTGTGGTTTACCTACATTACATTCTACTTTGAATTCTCTTTTTAATCTATCAACAATTATATCTAAGTGTAATTCACCCATACCAGCTATAATTGTTTGACCTGTTTCTTGATTTGTGTAAGCTCTGAATGTTGGATCTTCTTCAGCAAGTTTTGCTAAAGCTATACCCATTTTTTCTTGAGCTGCCTTATCCTTTGGTTCGATAGCTATATCGATAACAGGCTCTGGGAATTCCATTGATTCTAGGATTATTGGATGGTTAGGATCACATAAAGTATTTCCTGTTGTAACATCCTTCATACCTACAGCTGCTGCTATGTCTCCAGCGAAAACTTTATCTATGTCTTCTCTGTGGTTAGCATGCATTTGAAGTATTCTTCCTATTCTTTCTTTTTTACCTTTACTAGAGTTTAAAATTGTTGATCCAGATTCTAATGTTCCTGAGTAAACTCTAAAGAAACATAATTTTCCTACGAATGGATCTGTTGCAATTTTAAATGCTAATGCAGCAAATGGTTCTGAATCAGATGTTTTTGCTTCTGTTTCTTCTCCATCCATTGTTTCTCCTTTGATATGTGGTATATCAATTGGAGATGGCATGTAATCAATTATTGCGTTTAATAATTCTTGAACACCTTTATTTTTGTATGAAGAACCACATGTTACAGGAACTATTTTGTTGTTTATAGTACCTATTCTTAAACCTTTTTTGATTTCTTCTTCTGTTAGTTCTTCACCTTCTAGGTATTTCATCATTAATTCTTCATCTTGATCACAAGCTGCTTCTATCATTGCTGCTCTATATTCTTCTGCTTGTGCTTTTAAATCTTCTGGGATATCTGTTTCTTCAATCTCTTTTCCTAAATCATCTTTATGGATGAATGCTCTCATTTTAATTAAATCAACTATACCTTTAAAATTATCTTCAGCTCCTATAGGTAATTGTACTGGAACCGCATTTGCTTTTAATCTATTTTTTAATTGATCAACACAAAGCATAAAGTTTGCTCCAGTGATATCCATTTTATTAACATATACCATTCTTGGAACACTATATTTATCTGCTTGTCTCCAAACTGTCTCTGTTTGTGGTTGAACTCCACCTTTAGCTGCTAATACTGTAACAGCACCGTCTAGAACTTTAAGAGATCTTTGAACTTCTACTGTAAAGTCAACGTGACCTGGAGTATCAATTATATTAATTCTATGATCATGCCAGAAACATGTTGTTGCAGCAGATGTAATTGTTATTCCTCTTTCTTGTTCTTGTTCCATCCAGTCCATTGTAGCTCCACCATCGTGAACTTCTCCTATTTTATGTGTTTTTCCTGTATAGAATAATATTCTTTCTGTTGTTGTTGTTTTTCCAGCATCGATGTGAGCAACTATTCCTATATTTCTTGTTTTTTCTAATGAAACTTTTCTTTCAGACACGGATTTTTCCTCCTTATTTATATTTTTATTTCATTGGTTCATTCTATTTTTTAAAATTAATTAGAAACAAGTATAACAAGGCAACCAAAGCAAAAATATATGAGGCGTACTTATTGTACGTTGATTATATTTTTGACTGAAGGTTAACACAGTTAGACGATGTTTATAATTAATTTTATTAGAATTTGTAATGAGCAAAAGCCTTATTAGCTTCAGCCATTCTATGTGTATCTTCTTTTTTCTTGTATGCTGCACCGTTTTGGTTTGTAGCATCAATTATTTCTCCAGCCAATTTTTCAGCCATTGTTTTTTCATTTCTTTTTCTTGCATATAAAACAAGCCATCTTAACCCTAAAGTTTGTCTTCTTTCTGGTCTTATTTCTAATGGAACTTGGTATGTAGCTCCACCAACTCTTCTTGCTTTAACTTCAAGAACAGGCATTATGTTATTTAAAGCTGTTTCAAAAACTTCTAATGGATCTTTTTGTTCTTTTTCTTTTATAATATCAAAAGCACCATATACTATTTTTTGAGCAACTGCTTTTTTACCATCTAACATAACATTGTTTATTAATTTTGTAACAACTTTGCTATTGTAGATTGGATCTGGTAATACATCTCTTTTTGCTATATATCCTTTTCTTGGCACTATTCTTCACTCCTTTTCTAAAATTTAAATACTTATTAACAAGTATTTTAAGTTACTCTTGAAAGATTACTCTTTCACGTATAGTGCTATATCTATTCTAAATTTAAGTACCCTTAAATTAGTAAGTTTAGCACCATAAAATAATTAATAGCTAATAATAAATAATGAATAATTACTGTTAAAAGATTTTTCAAATCTTTTTTATGATTCTTAAGCGATGGTTAACAAAGTTAGACGACGCTTGTAATCTGTCAGAATTATTTTTTAGGTCTCTTAGCTCCATACTTAGAACGCGCTTGCATTCTATCTTTAACACCTGCAGTATCTAATGTTCCTCTTATTATATGGTATCTAACACCTGGTAAATCTTTTACCCTACCACCTCTTATTAAAACAACGCTATGTTCTTGTAGGTTGTGTCCTATACCTGGAATATAAGAAGTTACTTCATAACCATTAGATAAACGTACCCTTGCAACTTTTCTTAAAGCTGAGTTTGGTTTTTTAGGTGTAACTGTTTTAACAACTGTACAAACACCTCTTTTTTGTGGTGCTCTGTTGTTAGTTAGTTTTTTTGCTCTAGAGTTATATCCATGTTGTAATGCTGGTGCTGTAGATTTTGCTCTAGTAGACTTTCTTCCTTTTCTTACTAATTGGTTAATTGTTGGCACTTAAACTTCACCTCCTTATTTTTTCTATTGTTTTGTATTTTATTACCAAACATAAAACAACTATTATATTTTACCATTTTAGTTATTAATTGTCAACACTTTTTTCTTAGGGATTTCTATACTTTAAAGGATTTTTTAATATTTAAACAATTTTTATACATTCTTATTATGCAAAATAAAGAGGAGAATTATAAATTCTCCCCCATTTCCATTTTTTGCGACTATAGATAATGGTATCTATTTTCTAGATAATTTTCTTGATAAAGCTTTAAAATTACATTTTGAAAGATCCATTTGGTTTACTCTTTTGGTTCCAAATATTTTCTTCAATTCTGCTATGATATCATTATAGTATTTTTTGGCTATTTTATTGCTTTTTCTTTCTGAGCAATCATTGTATTTCTTAAATAATTCAAGAATTTGTGGTTGGTCCAAATTTTTCAATCTTACTAAAAGCTCTACAGCTTCTTCATCATTTTCTATGGTTCGTGTAATACATGCCATATCAATTGACACATCTGCTGCCTTTGCTCTTTTAATAATTGCTTTTTTATTACCTCTGTCATCGGTAATAAGATATGTTTGGTTTTCCCTATTTAATAAAATATAATATTTCTCATTAACAAAGTATTCTCCACCTCTTGGTGAATCATATAATACTTCAAAACTTTGAAATATTCCTATTTTTTTGTACAATGAATTTGCTATATGAATAGGAAAATATCTTTGATTACTCAGCCAATTTTCAAATTCAATTACTTTTTCACTGTTTTCACCATAAACATATCTCGAACATTGGCTTAAATCATCAGCTGCCTTTTTAAACCGATTTTTATAATCCATTTCTCTAATTTCAATAGGAATTTGATCCCATTCAATTATTTTAGGTTTAATAATACTATTAGGTTTTGGGCATCTTCCGATTTTTACAATTTCATTTTGTTTCTTTTTTACAAAGTAATAATTTGTTATATTATCACTTTTTATAGAAATACAATAGCCATTTTTAGTTTTATTTAATATCTTAGCATTTCTGTTGTTTATTTTTTTCAAGTAAATACCTCCATTTTTATAATTATAAAAATGTTTTTAGAGCTGTCGCAATTCTCTATAAACAACTTTATGTTAATAATTATATCATATGATAGTTATTTTTTCAAATTCATCTTTAGATATATTTTATCAATTTATGTTTACTTTTGTCGAAAATCATGTTATAATACATTAACCTTATATATCTCAAGAGATGTATAAAGAGTAATTATGAAGGAGGTATCTGATAATGCCAGATACTAAAGCAGTCGTAAAATTCGTCAACCAAAATCGTAGCATCACAACTTCACTAACAGATGAAGTTAGAGCCTTGCTTCATAAACATGATTTACATGTTTGGCAAGCTCTTCAAGAACCTCTTGAATTGTCCGCTGATGTTTTTGAGGAATTTGACGCACTGATATCCTCTAATCCGGGCTAATTCTTTTTAGCCATAAAAAAGTCCACGCTTTTGCCTAGCGTGGTCATTTTTTATTTCAATTTCATTGATAATAATTTTGATATTCCGTTTTCTTCCATTGTTATTCCATATACTGTATCTGCCGCTTCCATTGTTCCTTTTCTATGTGTAATTACTAAGAATTGTGTATTGTTTGTGAACTTTTTCAAGTAATCTGCATATCTAAATACATTTACATCATCTAATGCTGCTTCTATTTCGTCTAAAACACAGAATGGTGATGGATTTATTTTTAGTATTGCAAACAATAAAGCTATTGCAGTAAATGCTTTTTCTCCTCCTGATAGCAATGTCATATTTTGAAGTTTCTTTCCTGGTGGTTGAACATGTATGTCTATTCCACATTCTAAGATATTTTCTGGATCTGTTAATATAAGTTCTGCTTTTCCTCCACCAAATAGTTCTTTAAATACCTCTCCAAAGTTTTTATTTATTATTTCAAATTGTTTTGCAAATTGTGTTTTCATTGTAGATGTCATATCTTGTATAACTTTTTTTAACTTTGCTATTCCATCTTCTAGATCTAATCTTTGCTCACACATGAAGTCATATCTTTGTTTTGTTGTATTGTATTCTTCTATGCTATCAACATTTATGCTTCCTAATTCTTTTATTTGACTTCTTAATTTATTAACTTGCTTTGTTGTTGATTGCACATTTTCAGGTTTTTGATATTCGCCAACATTATTTGGTGTTAGTTCATATTCCTCCCATAATTTATTTACGACATCTTCTATGTCTTGTTCTAGTTTAGATTTTTTTACATCTATTTTTACTATTTGTTCTTTTAATCCTTCAATAACTTCGAATTGCGATTCATAATCTTTTTCTGCTTTTGATAAATTATTATTTTTCTCAATTCTTTTAGCTTTTAATTCATTTACTTGATTTCCACTGTTGTTCACTTTTTCGTCTATTTCATTTATTTTTTCTAATAATTCTTTTATATTATTTTCTAATGTTTCATTATCTAATTTTATATTTTCTTTTTGTTTTAATTTACTTTCAATACTAGAATTATTATTTTCTATGTCTAAGTTAATTCTTTCTACCATCTCATCTATTGAGCTTTCTGACTCATCAAATGATGATACAGATATTTTTAAGTTTGTAACATCCATGTTTAAGTCATCAATATATGTTTGGTTGTCTTTATTCAAGTTTGCAAATTGTTCTATTATCGCATTTAGTTCAATATTTTCTTCTGATATTTTCTTTATATCTGCTTCTTCTTGTTCTTTATTTTTTATCTCTTCTTCTTTTTGTTTTTCTAGTTCTTCTTTTTCTGTCTTTAATTTTTCTAATCTTTTTTGAATTCTATCAATGTTTTCTTCTACAGCTATTAATTTTTGTTTATCTGCCGCATATACTATATCTATTTCTTGTAAGCTCTTTTCTAGAGAATTTATTTCTTCTAGCACACTTTCAGAATCATTTAAATATTCTTCTTTTTCTTGTTGTATCTTTTCTATTTTTGAATTTATTTTCTTTAATTCTTTTTCTAAATCCTCAATTTCTCTTGTTCTTCCTAAAATATTTACTGTTTTTTGTGCTACTGAACCACCTGTAATTGCTCCACTTGGGTTTATTAAATCTCCTTTTAATGTAACTATTCTAAAAGAGTAGTTATTTTGTTTTGCAAGTGCTATTGCTGTGTCCATATCATCTACAATTACTGTTCTACCTAAAAAGCTTAAAACTATTTGTTCATATTTCTTGTTGTATTCCACTAAATCTGATGCTATACCTTGTATTCCATTTATATTCTTGCTATTGTATTTTTCTAATTTTTTTCCTTTTACTGTTGATATTGGTAAAAAAGATGCTCTTCCTAGATTATTTTTTCTTAAATGTTCTACTAATTTTTTAGCATCTTGTTCTGTTTCTGTAACAACATTTTGCAATGCTGCTCCAAGTGTCATTTCTATTGCTGTTTCATATTCTTTTGGTGTTTTTAATATACTTGCTAAAACTCCATGTAGACCTTTTTTTAATGAGTTATCTTTTTCACAGTCTAAAAGTAAATTTTTTACGCTTCTTATATAACCTTCTTTTTCTCTTTCTGTTTCTTTTAAGAATTTTAGTCTAGATTCTTTTATTCTATATTCTGATGATAACTTATTAATTGTATCATCATATTCTTTTATTTTTCTTTCTGTTTCTTCACTCTTGCTTGATATTTCATTTAAACTTTTTGTTGCTTTATTTTTCTTGTCTTCTATTTCATAAAAAACTTTTGCTATTTCTTCTTTTGTTAGTCTGGTTGAATCTAATTCTGATATGTTAAAATCTATTTCTGTTGCTATTTGTTTTTTTCTTTTTTCAATGTTTTCCAGATTTGCTTCTATTGTACTGATGTTAGCTTGTTTTTCATATTTTGCATCTGTATTGTCTGATACAATTTTCTTTTTCTCTTCTATTTCTAATTCTTTACTACTTAGTTTTTTATTTGCTTCTTCTAATTCCTTTTCTTTTTCTTCTAGTTCTTTTTGGAATTTTTCTTTATTAGTAAATAGGTTATTCTTTTTGTCTAATTTAGCTTTCTTTTCTTCTTCTAAGTCTTTTATTCTTAATTTTATTTCTTCTATTTCTGCATTGTATCTATTATCATTTTCTTTGTTGTTTGTTATTCTTTCTTTTGATATATTTATTTCTGAATTTAATCTTTCTTTTTCTTTTTCACTTTCGAATCCTAAGTTTTGCATATTTTCTATGTTGTTTGTTATACCATCTATTTCTTGTTTTAGTTTTTCTTTTAAATCTGATATTTCTTGCATCTTATTAGAAGCCTCTTCGTTTTGAGACTTTAATATTTCATTATCTTCTATAACTTTTTGTAATTTTTCTTTATAAGATTCTATATTATATAAGAATAATCCAACCTCTATAGATTTTAATTCTTCTCTTAAGTCTAAGAATTTTCTAGCTTTTTCAGATTGAATTCTTAATGGTTCTATATTGCTTTCAATTTCTGATAGTATGTCGTTTATTCTTAGTAAATTAAGTTTTGTATGTTCTAGTTTTTTTTCTGATTCTACTTTTCTAACTCTATATTTAACAATACCAGCTGCTTCTTCAAATATGTGTCTTCTATCTTCCGATTTATTACTTAATATTTCATCTATTTTACCCTGTCCAATTATAGAATATCCATCTTTTCCTATACCAGTATCCATGAATAATTCTAGAACATCTTTTAATCTGCAAGGTGTTTTATTTATATAATATCCTGATTCTCCGCTTCTATATATTTTTCTGGTTACTGTTACTTCTGTATATTCTACTGGTAATTTGCCATCTGTATTATCAAATACAAGTGATGCTTCTGCAAATCCTAGGGATTTCCTGTTTTGAGTTCCTGCAAATATTATATCTTCTGATTTTGAACCTCTTAAAGATTTCATACTTTGCTCTCCTAGAACCCATCTTATAGCATCTGATATATTACTTTTTCCAGATCCATTAGGTCCAATAACACTAGTTATTCCAGGCATAAATTCTAAAACTGTTTTATCTGCAAATGATTTAAATCCTTGCATTTCTAATCTCTTTAAATACATCTTTTTCTCCCTTAATTTTACAATATAAATAATAATATATCAAAAAAGCAAAAAAAACAAGATTTTTTTGCTTTTTATAAGATAAATTGTAATTTGACGAATTTATTTTTTATTGATATATTATTAGTAGGTGATTACAAATGAAAAATTATACTTTTGATTTTTATAACTCAGCTAGTTTGAAAGCTTATAATCTTAATGATACTATGAGATTTCAACTTTCTATATTAGATAGAATGGATCCTATTACTAAGAGACATTCAGGTAATGTTGCAAATCTTGTTTGTAGAATTTGTGAATACTTGCATCTTAATAGTCAAGCAATAATTCATGCTACAATGAGTGGTTATTTACACGATGTTGGAAAACTAATGGTTCCACAAGAAATTTTACACAAGCCTGATAAATTAACTGATGAAGAATTTGAAATAATTAAAACTCATACTACTAAAGGATATGAGATATGTATGAAAAATCCTGAACTAAGGCCTTATGCTAGAACAGCTCTTTGCCATCACGAGGCCTTGAATGGTACTGGTTATCCAAATGGTATTACTAAAAAAGAAATTCCATTTGAAACTCAAGTTGTAACTGTTGCTGATGAATATGATGCTCTAGTAACTAAAAGACATTATAAGACTCACATAAACATTTCAGAAGCTCTACGAGAAATTATGAAAGATGCCCTGCCCGATGCAGATGTAAAAATAATTGCATTAGACCAACTTAATATTAATAAGAAACTTGGTAAAATCAATCCCAAAATTCTAAAAATCTTATTTAAGGTTGTTATAGATGATATATACTATGAAATTTCAACTGTTCAAAATTACATCGATTATTTGAATGGTGAAGTTAAGAGATTAAAAATAATTGAAGGTTATTATTCCAAAATGATAAACTCAAAAAGAGATAAGGATAAAAATTATTTTTTAGAGGGCATTAACTTATTATTAACAGATGGTGAAACAGTTGAGAACTTTCAAGATATATTTGAAGATTATAAAACAGCTTTAAACAATAAATTAGAACAGATTGATAAATTAGAAAATGAAATAAAAATAATTAAAAAATTAAAGGTTTAAGTTATCCAGTCAATGGGGACGGAGTTTTTCGACAACTTGCCTTAATAATAAGTTGTCAAAAAACTCCGTCCCCATTGACCTTTTTATAATCCAAAGCTTACACCTATAGCATTATTTATTTTACTTAACGTAGTTTCATCTTCTATATGTCCTATCTTTTCTTTTAATCTGCTTTTATCTATCGTTCTTATTTGCTCTGCTAGTACTACTGAGTCTGATTTTAATCCATATATTTTTGAATCTATTTCTATATGTGTTGGTAGTTTATTTTTGCTTGTTTGTGAAGTAATTGCCGCTGCTATTACTGTTGGACTATATTTATTTCCTGTATCATTTTGTATTATTAGTACTGGTCTAATTCCTCCTTGTTCGGATCCTACAACAGGACTCAAATCTGCATAAAACATATCTCCTCTTTTTACTACCATTTTATTCACTCCTAGTGTTATATTTAATGATTAGGATATATTTTAAATTTTGTTTTTGAGATATTATATTTCTTTTTTATGTTCTTTTATTTTAAATGCTACTATTTCATTTTGTTTTGTTTGATTTATTTTTATCTCATTATATTTTATGTAGATTCTATTGTTATTGCTATTATCAAAAATTTTTAATTCTATTGGCTTTCCTGTTTTTTTATCTATATATAAAACTTCTTTTACATTATAAAAATTATAAGCAACATTACTTTCTATAATTACTTTTCCTTCTTTTTCATATATCTTACTATTGTCATTGTAATTATCTATAAATGTACTTAACCATAATGTATTTTCACTAATATATTTATAATCTTGATAAATTTTTGATAGACTTAGATTTGTGTTTTCTACTTTCATGTTCTTACCATCATATGTCATTGTAAGATTATTGAGATTTTGTGGTGATTCTATTGTTTGTTTTATTATGTTAGGACTACTGTACCATTGCTTTATTTTATATTGATTTATTGTTTTATTTGATTTTATTGTTACTTCCAAATTTGCTTCATATGAACTTATATTTAAAATATATCTAGCAATTTCATTAGTTGATTTATTTATATTATTTACATTTTTTTGTGTTTTATAATATATATGAGCAAATAAAATTAAAATAATTAATACGGTTAATCCCAAAATAATTAGTTTTCTTTTTTTATTCATAACATTTCACCTCTATAAAAAAATAAAGAAGGTATTTCTACTCTTCTTTATTTATATGTTCTAGATTATTTATATATTCTGTTATGAAATTTACCAGTTCTTCCTTGCTTTCTATGGTATTCATTTTTTGTCTAAATTCTGATGAGTTTGGTAGTTTTTTTGTATATCCTGATATATGTTTTCTCATCTCTCGTATTCCAACATATTCTCCCTTTTCTTCGATTACTAAATTCAAATGCTCTAATATTACTTCTAGTCGTTCTGTTAATGTTATTTCATTTTCTGTTTCGAATTTTTTTATATCTTTATTTTCTTTTAAAGTTTCATCTTGCAATCCTTTTATTATGTTTTTAAATATCCATGGATTTCCTAATGATGCTCTTCCTATCATTATTCCATCTACATGTGTATACTCAAACATTTTCTTTGCTGATTGTATGTCTCTTATATCTCCATTACCTATTACAGGTATTTTTATCGCTTCTTTTACTTGTTTTATTATATCTAAATCACAGTTTCCACTATAATAATCTGCTCTAGTTCTTCCATGTATTGTTATTGCTGCTGCTCCTGCTTTTTCAAATCTTTTTGCCGCTTCTACTGCTACTATATTATCTTTATCCCAGCCTTTTCTAAATTTAACTGTTACTGGTTTTTTTACTGCTTTTACAACATTTTTTACTATTTCTTCTGCCAAGTCTAAATTTAATAACAATTTTGAACCATCACCATTTTTTACTACTTTTGGTGCTGGGCATCCCATGTTTATATCTATAATATCTGCCATCTGTTCAACATATTTTGCTGCATACACCATTGTTTCTACATCACTTCCAAATATTTGAACAGATACTGGTCTTTCTTCTTCTTTTATTTTTAATAGTAGTTTAGTTTTTGTATCATCATGAAATATCGCTTTACTACTTACCATTTCAGTACACACTAGCCCTGGTCCATATTTTTTTGCTATTGTTCTAAATGGCAGGTCTGTTATCCCTGCCATTGGTGCTAATATTATATTATTTTTTAATTCTACATTTCCTATTTTTAGTTTTTTTAAATACATTTTTTTTTCCTTTTATACATCCATTATTATATTTTTATATGTGATACAAAAATAAACATTGTTCATTTTAATTTATAACTAACTAGCGATACGGTGATGTAAGATGGAGCGTATTTAAATAGAACAAGCTTCAATTTTCTAATTCATAAAAATCGTTTTTTGTCTTCTTCCACTAATGTTCAATAACATTGCTATACACATAAAGTTTGTTATTAATGAACTTCCTCCGTAGCTTACAAATGGTAATGGTACACCCGTTATAGGCAATAATCCCATTGTCATTCCTATATTTTCTAGCATATGAAATAAGAATATTCCTGCAATTCCTATTGCTATATATGAACCCAAATCATTTTTTGCTGTTTTTGCTACTTTTATTGATTTAGTAATCATAATTACATAAAGCACGATTATTGCTCCTGCAAATATAAAACCTAGCTCTTCTCCAATTACAGAGAAAATAAAGTCTGTTGTTTTTGGATATAAGTATCCAAGTTGTGTTTGATTTCCCTTTAATAATCCCATTCCCAATAATTGTCCTGCTCCTATTGCTAATTTTGATTGTATTATGTTATATCCTGAACCTCTAGGATCTAAGTTTGGATTTAAAAATACTTCTATTCTTGTTTTTGCATGTTCAGGTAAAACATACATATATATAAGAGGAACTGTTACCACTATTATTATTGCTGTTATTATTATATATTTTTTATCAATTCCAGCTACAAACAACATAAGTAGTGTTGAAATTATAAATGCCATTGCTGTACCATAGTCTGGTTGCTTTATTATTAGTAATAATGGTACTCCAACTATTAATAGTATTATCGCTAATCTGGATATTTTATTTATATCATTTTTATTTCTTTCTTGAAGTTTTACCATTATAGTTGCTAAAAACATTATTACAAATATCTTTGCAAGTTCACTTGGTTGAAATTTTAATGTATCTGTTATTTCAAACCAGCTAGTTGCTCCATTTATTGGTTTTGTAAATAATACAGCTATTAATAATATTATAAAAAAGCCATAAAAAAATGGTGATAATTTTGCTATTGTATTATAATCTATCAGCATTACTACTATAACTACAGGTATACTAACTAAAAACCACATGATCTGTTTTTTGAATTCTGAAAATCCTGTTTCTTGTGTTGCAGAGAATAAAGCTATAAGGCCTATAGCTAATAGTATTATACTGCATATTAAAATTCCCCATTCTGCATTTCTTAAAACTCTTTTATTCATATGTTTTCCTCTCTAATGTGCATTTTTCAAATTTTTTATAATATTTTCATAATCTATTTTTTCATGGATTACTTTACACTATCTATTATTTTGAAAGTCCGCATTAATACAATAATCAATGCGGATCTTACTTTCTAGTTTTCTGAATTTTCTTTACTTACTTCTTCTTTTATTTCTTCAACTATTTCTTCTGCCTTTTCAATAACCTCTTTAGTTTCTTCTGTTACTTCGTTTTCATTATTTTTTTCTTCATCTGCTTTTTCTTCTTTTACTTCTTCAACTTTTGCTTCTTCCTTTTCAGTTTCTTTCTTCTTTGTTGAAGCTTTAGTTGCAGATGTTTTCTTTTTAGTTTCTGATTCTTTTTTTTCTTCATTTTTTATTGATGTTTCTTCTTTTTGTGCTTCTGCTTCTTTTTTTACTTTTCTTGCTTCTTCCTTAGCTTCTTCTTTTACACTAACTATTGGTATATTAGCATAAAGTACAGGAGCACCTGTTGTTCCATCATCATTAGATTTATTTGTTAATCTAACATCTATAGCATTTTCATCAACATCTATGTATTTTTTAATTACTTCTATTATTTCTTGTTTCATTAATGCCAAGAAATCTGCAGAAATGTTTGCTCTATCTTGCATTAAAACTAAATGTAATCTTTCTTTTGCTGCATCTTTTGATTTAGAATCTTCTTTACTTTTTCCTAAACCTTTGAAAAAATTTACTATATTTTCAAACATCGCCATTCCTCCATTTAAATTCTTTGTTTATAAGTTAATTATTTTCACATTCTATTTGTTTTTTGAAAATAATCGTTTTAATCTTGCAAAGAATCCTTTTTCTCTTCCTGGTATTGTAACTTCTATATTTTCACCTAAAATTCTTTTTGATATTTCTAAATAAGCTTTTCCTGATGGTGCTTTTTTATTTGATATAACAGGTTCACCTTTGTTTGTTTGTGTGATTATATATTCATCATCTGGCACTACACCAATTAAGTCTATTGATAATAAATCTACTATATCATCAACATCCATCATTTCGCCTTTTCTTACCATATTAGGACGTAGTCTATTTACCACTAATTCTGGATTTCTTATTTCTGAAGATTCCAATAGTCCAATTATTCTATCTGCATCTCTTATTGCTGATATTTCTGCTGTTGTTACTACTAATGCTCTATCTGCTCCAGCAATTGCATTTTTAAATCCTTGCTCAATTCCAGCAGGACAATCTATTAATATATAATCAAACTCTTCTTTAAGTTTTGATGTTAATTCTATCATTTGTTCTTCATTAACGGCACTTTTATCTCTTGTTTGTGCTGCAGGTAATAAAAATAGTTCATCAAAACGTTTATCTTTTATAAGAGCTTGTCTTAATTTACATTTATTTTCTACAACATCTACTATGTCATACACAATTCTGTTTTCTAGTCCCATAACAACATCTAGATTTCTTAATCCTATATCTGTATCTATTAAAGCTACTTTCTTTCCTTGTAAAGCAAGTGATGCTCCAAGATTTGCTGTAGTTGTTGTTTTACCAACTCCACCTTTTCCAGATGTTACAACTATAACTTCTCCCATTATTATTCCTCCTTGTATTATAATGTTCCGTAGTGTTATAAACTTTTTTCAATACATCTATTTTATACGGATTTTCCCATAAAGTCAATGAGAATAACATAATTTCGTAAAAAATATTATTTTTCTCTTCTCCAATAGAACAAATATTGTTGTGCTAGCCCTGCTAATTTTCCAAATGTTTCTTCTGCATATTTTAATATTTGTTTATTATTTGGCTCTATTTTTGTTTCATTTTCAAAATATAGTTCTGTCATCACTCTTCTTACCCATACATCTATTGGAAATACTTCAAATCTTCTCATTGAAAATAACATTATACAGTCTGCTACTTTTGGTCCTACTCCTGGATATTTTAGTAATTCTTCTCTTAGTTTTTTAGTATGTATTATCTTTTCTAGCTCATATATATCTATTTGCTTTGTATTTACCAGTCTTGTTGTTTCAAATACTCTTGTATCTCTAAATCCTAAACCTAATTTTCTTAAGTCTGTCACACTTGCTTTTGATAATTCTTCTGGTGTTGGAAATGTGTAATATTCTTTTCCTTGCCATTTAATTGTTTTTCCATATTTTTTAGATATTCTTTCTATTATTCCTTTTATCCTTGGAATATTGTTGTTTGCTGATATTATGAAACTAATTAACGCTTCCCATGTGTCTTGTTTTAGTATTCTAATTCCCTTTCCATATTCTATACTTATTTTTAAATTATCATCTATTTTTGATAATTTTTCTTTTATTGCTTCATAATCTGTTGCTAAATCAAAATATTTTTTACATAGTGCTTCAATTTTTTCGCTACATAGTCCAGTTATAGTTACTTCATTCTCATTTTTCTTAACATTTAATACATTGTGTCCTATAACTCCTGTATAACTTCCATCTTCTTCTTTATTCCATCTAAAACATTGTCCACATTCAAATATGTGTGTTGGTTCAAATGATTCTGTATTTTTTATTATATATTTTTGTTCTTTCATATTATCTACCTCTTGGTAAATTATACTTTTATTTGCATTATGTGTCAATTTTGTTATTGTTTTTTGAATCCTTTTCCAAATACTTCTCTAGCATTCGATATTATTATAAATGATGCTTTATCTATTTTATTTGCAATTTGCCTTACTTTTATAACTTCTCCTCTTGATGCTATACACATTATCATCATTCTATCTTTATTCGTGTACATTCCTTTAGAATAAATTCCTGTTGTCCCTCTTGATATTTCTTTTCCTATTTTTTTGGCTATCTTCTCATATTTTTCAGATATTATAAATATCATTTTTGAAAATCCTATTCCTTCAAATACTATATCTATCATTTTTCCCATTATTAGTATTGCTATTGTAGAATATAAGCCTATATCCAATTGTCTAAATGCTATTACATTTAATGCTATTACTATCACATCAAATATAATTATTAGATTTCCAGTTGATAATCCTGGTTTAAAACTTTTTATTATAAAACTAACTAAATCACTTCCACCTGTTGAAGCATTTGTTTTTAATATTATTGCTGTTCCGAAACCTATTAATACTCCTCCATATATACATGCCAATACTTTATCATGTGTTATTGCAGGATACATACTAAACCAATCTATAAATAGAGATAGTAAAACTGTTCCTATTAATGTTTTAGCTAAAAATTCTTTTCCTATTCTAATAAATGCTAATGTAAAACAGGGTATATTTAGCACCAATATTGTTTTTCCTACTGACCATCCAAAAAAGTAATAGGGTATTGTCGCAATTCCTGAAAAACCTCCTGATGATAGTTTATTTGGTAATAAAAATTGTGCAACCCCTAATGCCATTATTATAGTTCCTATTGTTAATTGCAATAGTTCTAACATATGTTTTTTTAAAATTAATTTTCTTCTTATTTTCTTTTTATCCATAATTACACCTTAATGTAATTATTTCCATTTTTTTATAATTTATAATTTAATTTTTTCTCGTACTTGTTCCATATATTCATCATATGTTTGTACTATTTCTAATTCTGATTTTCCTTGTTTAATTTTATTGTCTGCTATTACATTTACATCTACATCATATATTTCTTTTATTTTTTTAATATTTTCTTTTTTATGTCCTATTACATTATTCATGTCTGCAAAATTAACTTTTATTTTTACTTCTTTTACTTTTACATTTATTTTTTTAATTTTGTCTACTATGCTGTCATACCATATACTATCATCTACCAATTGACCAAATGCTGGATGATATGGACCTGCTACTACTTCACTTTCTTTGTTGTTTGGATCAGATATTTCGTCTGTGTTTTGTAGTCCTATTCTTATTATTTCTATTTTGTGTTTATTAAATAAGTATGCCATTTCTTTGCATCTTTCTACTGCTTGTCCTACTGTTAATGGTTGATATTCTCCTAATTTGTATTCTTTTTCTAGATATGTATTTTTTATTACTAAAACTGGATATATTCTTACTATTTTAGGTTTTAATTTTATTACGTCTTTTGCACACCTTATTTCGTCTAATCTTGTGCTTTCTGGTAATCCAACCATTACTTGATGACCTAATGTAAATCCATATCTTCTAATTAACTTTGATGCTCTTTTTACATCTTCAAATGTATGTCCTCTTCTACATCTTTGTAGTATATAGTCATTTGTTGATTGTACTCCTAATTCTATAGTTTTTACTCCATATTTTTTTAGCATTTTTAATATTTCTTTATTTATATAATCTGGTCTTGTTGATAATCTAATTGCATCCACTTTTTTATTTTTTATATATTCATTTGCTATAGATAAATATTTTTCTTGTTTTTCTACTTCTATTCCTGTAAAACTTCCACCAAAGAAAGCTATTTCTATATAAGATTTTTCTTCTTTAAAATTTTTTAAATCTGATTCTATTTTATTTCTGACTTCTTCTTCTGTAGGCATTTTTGCTTGTCCACTTATACTTTTTTGGTTACAAAAAGTGCAATCATTTGGGCATCCCAAATGTGGTATAAATATTGGTATTATGTATTGTTTTTTTATTTTTTTCATTTCTGCCCCTTTCTTTGTAAAACATCAGATTTATTTACACAATTATTTTAATATTTCTAATGCTTTTTTTGCTGCCATCATTTCTGATGCTTTCTTAGATTTTCCTGTTCCTAGCCCTATTTGTTTTCCATTTACTTCTACTTTTGATTCAAATGTTTTATCATGATCTGGTCCTTCTTCTTTTATAATAGTGTATTTTATATTAACATTACCATGAATCTGTAATTTTTCTTGCAATACTGTTTTATAGTCTTTATTTCCTACATTTTTGGTTGCTATTTCTATTGGTTCTTTTAAGTTATCTATTATAAATTTTTCTACTTGATTTATATCTGAATCTAGATACATTGCTGCTATAACAGCTTCAACACTATCAGCTAAAATTGCTTTAGAATATCTACCATTATTTAAAATTTCACTTTTTCCTAGGTATAAGAAATCACTAAAATTATGCTTTATGGCAATTTTATACAAGCTATCTTCACATACGACGGCTGCTCTAACTTTAGTCATTTCTCCTTCTCTTAGATTTTTATATGTATTAAATAAATATTTACTAGAAATGAATTCCAATATACTGTCACCTAAATATTCCAATTTTTCATTGCTTTCTTTATTATGCTCATATGCATATGATGTGTGTGTAAGTGCTGTTTCTATTAATTCTTTGTTTTTAAAAGTATACCCTATTTCTTGTTCTAGTTTCTCTAATTTCATATTTTCACCTCCTAACAATTATTTACATTATACATTTTTTCTTAGTTTTGGTCAAGAAATTGAAAATAAAAAACCTCTGAAAAATTCAGAGGTTTTTATTTTAATTAAATATTTTTGTATTTTTTATATGCTACATAAGATATTACTGCAAATACAGTTAATCCTGCTATAGCTACTACACTGATTGTTTCTACACCTGTTTGTGGTAATTTAGTTTTTTTAGAACTGTTAGAGCTACTAGAAGAACTAGAACCACTATTAGAATTCTTATTACTGGAATTAGATGTTCCATTTGTAGATGTATTATTATCTGATGAATTTGTATTATTATCTTTATTATCAATTGTTGTATCATCTGATTTAATTGTTACTGTTGCTGTACCATCTGCTACTGTGACATTTTCTTGTGTTCCTTCATTTACTATAGCTAATTTTGCATTTGAAATTTTTACAGTTGTTTCTCCAACTTCTGCTGTATCTAATACTTTAAATGTTAAAGTATATAAAGTTCCAGATTTTGATAATGAATTATTATCTGTAGAAAGTATTGCTATTTCTGAATCACTTCCAGATGAATCCGTAAATCCTGTTCCAGCAGTTTTACTTTCAAGTGACAATTTTGAAGTGTCAAATGATAAAGCTGCTTGTAATGCTGTTATATTTTGATCTGCTGTTCCAGTTATTGTTACAGTAAATGTTTTTCCTTTAACAACTTGACTTGCGCTAGATGCTACAGATATGCTACCTGATGCTGCATTAACAGTTGTTAACATTGATGCTACAAATATTAATGTTAATAATGATATCAAAACTAATTTAGATTTTTTCATTTTAAAATCTCCTTTTCTTCTTTATTAGTATAAACATAATTTAAAATAAAATCAAGTTTTTTTGAATTTTTTAGGTATCTTTTGGGGCAAGTTTTATGCTTGCCCCATTCCAGGGAAATCCAAAACCCGGAATTATATAATTTTTAATTATATACTATTATAATGCTTTTATTCTACCTAATCTATAGTTGTTCATTGCAACTATATCTGGTATGAATTCGATGCTTCCACTGTTATTGATATCTCCTGCTAATATTTGTATATCAGATAGATTCTTAGTAACCCCTATCCTATAGTTATTAATTAATACAATGTCATTTAAGAAGTCTACTTCACCATCGCAGTTTACATCTCCATTAACAATTACTACATATTTTGTATCTCCATCTACAACAATTTCTGAACCTGTTCTTAATTTGTTGTCTGATGTTAATTTTTCATATTTAACTTCATATCCTAAAAGAGCATCTTTATTCATTTTGTTGTTTAAGTTTTCTATTGTAAATCCTGTTGAGGTTTTTACATATTTAACGCCATCTTTTTGTATCGTTGTTAAGTCTTCGAATATAACTTCTGGTTTCTTAATATCTATTTCAGATTTTATAATTGTGAATTTCAAGTTAGTTACATCTGATGTATTTCCACTTTTATCTTTTGCTTTTGCATATAATGTATATGTTCCTGCCTTATTTGGAGTTTTTGTAACTCTTTGGCTTCTTACATATCCCTCTGATTCTGTCCATGTACTGTTATCCCAACTATATGATATTACTGCATCTTCATTTGTTGTAATAGTTGCTCCTATAGTTGTTCCAACTGTTGCAGTTGTTGTTGTATAATTAAATGTTAATTCTGGTGCAGTTTTGTCTGGTTCTGGTTCTGGCTCTGGATTTGGTTTAGGTTCTTCTTTAATTTCAATATTGTCTATTTTTAATGTCGCATATACTTTATTTCCAAATCTATCTGTAGCTTCTGCATATATTACTCCATTTTCACTTATAATTACTGTACTTGGATCTGCAGATTGTGTTTTTCCTTGTACTCCTGCTTTTCTATTTTCAGTTAATGCTTCTCCATATTTTACTGATACTGTCACATCTTTGTCTGTTTTTTCTGTTGTACTTGCTGACAATGTTATAGTATTTTCAGTTACATTATATTTATTTGACTTAGCTGTTCTCTGATTTCCTGCTTCATCTATTGCTATTACTTCTATATAATAATTTCCTACATCAACATTTTTTATTTCTATATTTACATCTGATGAATTTATTTGATCTGCTGTTAGTATATTATAATCTGGAGCTGTAGTTCCTTCTTTTACTACTCTATACTTTAATGTTGCTATATCTTCATTCAACTCAATTCTAGCAGTTAAATTAGCTTTTTTAGTATCTGTTCCTATTGTATAGTTTCCTCCATTAGGAGTAACGAATCTAACTGTTGGGGCTGTTTTGTCTATTACTACTGCATTTATTCTTGCACTTTCATTTGTATTTCCTTCTGTTTTTGCCATATCTCTGCATACTCCTGAAGGAATTGCTATAGTTTGTGTTCCTTCATTTGAATTATTAACTGTTAATGTATAAACTTTGCTATTTATTTTCTTAAATGTATCTTTAACTCCATTAACTACTACAATATCATCTTCATTAAAGTCTCTTACTTCTTCACTCCATGTAATTTCATATATTGTCATTTCAGAATTTGTTTTTCCTGTTATTTCTGTTTTATTTTCATAATTTGAGTATGCTTTTATTATAGCTGTTGGTTTTGTTGTATCTGCTGTTATTCCAGTTCCACTTAGAGTTATGTTTTCTGGTTCAGAGTAATTTGAACCATCTTCTCCTCTTAGTCCAGTTCCTTTTAGCGATACTATACTTAATGCTCCATTGTCTCCTTTTGCTATTTCGTATGTATAAGCAATTGTATCTTTATCTATTTGTCCAACATTTATTGTTTTTTCAGTGCCTGTTCCAAATTTTATTTTTAATGAAGGTACTGTTCCAACTATTCTCTTAGAGAATGTTGCTACTAATTCAATTTGTGTTCCAGCACTATATGTTCCTGTTTTATCTTCAGGTTTTACTACTTTTATATTTAGTAATTCTACATCTTGTTTTATATTACTATTGTACATGTTTCCTGCAATGTCGCAGATTTTATCATATGTTGATACTCCAATTCTTTCTAATCCTTTCTCTGCCTTATATGTGATTTCTGTTCCATCTGCATTTATTGTACTTGGTTCTATAGATTTATATTCTCCACTTATTCCTAACACTAATTTTGGACCGTTCTTTACTACATTACTATTTGTTAATCCATTAACTCTGTTATTTTCTAAATAATATAATTTTTCTGTAAATTTAACTGTATATGTTCCATTTCCATTATCTACTATATATGCATTATCATTTGTTCCTTGTAAGTGTGATGTGTTTGGTGCTATTGTGTCTGCTGTTACATTCTTACTTGAAGAACTTGTTGTTCCAGCATTGTTTTCATTTAGTGCTATATCATAATATTTATTTGAACTATATCCTAATGTTATATTTCCATTATCTCCTGATGTTATTGTATATTCATAAGTTAGTGTTGTTTTATTATCTTTGTAATCCACACTAGCATTTCTTATTGTTCCTTTTGCATTTCCACTTTCACTAAATTTTATTTGTAAACTTGGTGTGTTTTCTTTAGTAATTCTATCTAAATTATCACCTGATTTTTGGTAAATATATTCATTAGTTGTTGCAGTAACTGTTATAATGTCTCCTGCTTTATAATGATTATTTGTTCCTGCTAAATTATTATTTTCTACACCTGTAACACTTAAACTTATATTTGGTTTTGTTGTGTCTGCTGTTATTCTCTCTACTTTGTTTTCTTCTGAAATACTCTCTTCATATTCAGCTAATTTAGGTAATTTATAATTATCTGCAGTATTTCCAGCTATATCTACTACTGTTCCACTTATAGTTGTTATTGATAAATCACCATTATCTCCGCTTTGAATGTCATAGATATATGTTATAGTCTTTCCTTCAATGTTATTATATGTTGCCGTTCTTTCAGTTCCTGTTCCAAATTTTAGTTTTAATGTTGGTGCTGTTTCTTTTGTCATTGTATTTATTTTTTCTTCTGCTTTATTATATATTTCTTCATTAAAATCTACTTTTATTTTTATTTGATTTTTTAGGCCATATCTCTTTGTTTCACCATCTGTTATTAATGAATCATATTTAAAATCTGGTGCTATTGCTGTTATTCCTGTAATTTTTGGTGCTTCTGAATCTGCAATTATTGAATCTCCTGTTAATTCTCTTTTTGTAACTTTTGTTTCATTTCCTGCAACATCTGTTACAATTCCGCTAAATCCTTTTATGCTTAGTGTTCCTGTATCTCCTTCTGTAATTGTATATGTATAAGTGATTTTGTTTCCGTTTATTGTTCCCTTACTTACTGTTCCTTTTGCATTTCCACTCTCACTGAATTGTAATGCTAATTCTGGTATACTATCTTTTTCTGTATTTTCAATATTTTCATCAAAAGTTGCTATAATTGTTATTTTATCACCTATTTTATAGTATTGTTTTATATCTTTTACAGTTCCAAGTTCTGTTCCTTCTGCATATGCTTCTATTGTTTTTAATTCAGGTGATTTTTTATCTACTCTAATTACACTTTCTGTTCTCACGTTTCCTTGTCCAACTAAGTCTTTACAAGAATCTTGTTCTATAATTACTTGTATATCTCCTACATTTCCATTTTCAACATTAGTTGTAACATCCATAGTGTATGAGTATGTTCCATTTTCATTTTTTGATACTGTTGATAGTGTTCCCTTTGTTCCATTATTTATTTTTATGTCGCTTTCTTCAAATTTGCTTCCATCTTCTTTAGATAACTCTTCATTCCATGTGAATGTATATCTTATTTTTTCAGCATTTGTTACGTTGTTTGATATTTTTTCAATTTTATCTTCATTTATTTTTTCAGCAGTTATTTCAACTGTTGGTAATGTTGTATCTGCATATATATTATCTATAGTGAATGTTTCTGCGATTCCAACTGGGTCAACATATATGTTTAATCCTGTTATATCTTTTTCCATTGTTGTACTAGTTAATATTTCTGTTACAACTTTATTAAACATTCCTACATCATATAATGCCTCTGTTCCTGCTCCTTGTGAAGCAAATTCTTTTACATATCTATCAGATACATATATAACTTGTTTTGGTTTTATTAAAGCTTTACTTAATCTTGTTATATCAGCCTTATTAAAATCTTTACCTTCTATTGTATATGTTATAGTCGTTTTTGGGTTTGTGTATAATTGTTGTTTAACATTTGTAGCTGGAGTTTCAGATATTGTTACAGATTGTGCTTTCGAACTTACTCCATCTATTTTTAAGTCTGGAGCGGTATCTTTTGTTAACAATGTTGCTTTGTTTTCACTTGTTCCATTTTCATAGCTTGTGTATACAAATCCGTCAACTATTACTTCTACTGCTATAACATCACTATTCTTTACATATGTTCCTGCTTCATTTATTGCTTTTTTAGAATTTCCTTCTACTTTATAGAATTTATATTCTATATTTTTATTTTCAGTTACGTTTGTACCTTTATTATTTCCTTGAATTGTTCCTTTTAACTCTACTGATGTATTTGAATCATTATCTGTTACATGGTTTTTATATATTGATAAATCAGATGTATTTCCTGCTAAGTCTGTTATACTTCCTTTTTTATATTCTAATTGAATATTTCCTTCGTCACCTTCTTGAATTATATAAGAATATTTCCATGTTGTTTTTCCGTCTACTGAAATTGTTGCTCCTTTACATTTTGCATATCCTACTTTATCTTCACTTGTATAATTATATTTTCCTCTTCCACTCTTTGAAAAACTTATTTGTATTTCTGGTGTTACATAGTCTTCTTTAATTTGTTCACTTGTTGTTGTTTCTATTATTATTTCTTTTCCTTTTGTATATCTTCCTGTTTCTAATTTTTCTTCCGTATAAACTTTAGTAGATATTGTTGGTGCTAATGTGTCAACCCTTATTCCACTTATATTTACTGCTTCAGAATCTGTATACCATGTTGGATTGTTTGTAAGTTGATAATCACTACTTAACATATATATCACTGCATTCTTTTGCTTGCTTAAATTTAATGTATTTACATCAAATTCGTCTCCTGTTTTTGCAGTATATTCATATGTTAATTCGGTTGTGTAATTTGAAGTTGTAGCATTTACTTTTGTACATTTCATTTCTATTGAATCATTTATTTTTAGTATTGGAGCTTCATCTGTTGTTATTGCTTTTAATGGTCCATAGGTTGATGCTAAATATTTATTAACATTTAATTTAGCAACTATTTTTTCTCCTTCTTTAAATAGTGTTGTTCCTGTTACTTTATCATTTCCTTTATATATTTCATATTTTATTGCCTCTTTATTATTTGTTCCAGTTGTACCTACATAAAATTTTTCAGAATCTGTTTCTTCATTTACTACCCATTCATTTCCATCAATTTTAAAACCTATTTTATCAGTTCTAATTTTAACTTTCTTTTGAGTGTCTAATTCAAATTTTTTACTTGTACCATTTCCAGTATATATATTAGAAACACCATACTTATCAAAGAAATAATTACTATTATCTAGTTTTTTTGCATAGTATTTAGTTTCACCATATCCTCTATCTAATATTGCATAATATGCGTTGCCACTATCTAGAATAACACTTGTGCTTGCGCTTATATCAGTAAAATACTCTTTTGTCACTTTTTCTGTTGTTTCATAACTATTAATTCTTGCATATGCCAATTGTATTGTATTAGTATTCTTATTGTTTAGTTTTTGATCACAATATATTGCATTGTTTGCTGCTTTTTTCACATTATCATTATTATCTACTGAAATATAATCACTTTTGTATTGTGCATTTACTGTTGTTTCATCTGCTGCTATTGACATTCCTGATTGAGTTATTGTATTTAGTACGTCTTTTTTCATTACATAATAATTATTGTATGCATATACATAAGAGTCATCATTTGTTCCACCTATTCCGTCTATTCCATTACTTCCAACTTCTCCTGCAATATATCCTGCTTCATCATAATCATTTTCTTTAGTAGATATAATATTTTCTGCATAGTTTATATTTGAACTTGCTATCGCATATCCTCCATCTAAACCTCCAAGTTGTCCTGCTATTCCTCCAGCATCTACATATGCTTTTACATTTCCTTTATTTATACATGTATCAATTGCTACATACCCTTTTATTCCATTTGAGTAAGTTCCTGTTACATAACCAGCTATTCCTCCAGCATTTTCAGGTGCTTTTTCAAAACTTGTTTTATCTATTATACTAATTTGTATTGTTTTTGTTGCTATTTCTATATTTCCTGTATTTGTACATTCTTGTATTATAGCATTATCTTTTGCTGCTCCAGCTATTCCTCCAGCATTTCCGATTACACTTAATACTCTTCCTGTATTGTTACTTTTTAATACTTTTCCTTTTATTTTTGAAAAGTCTATTTCATTAGATGTTTCTATACTAGATGTTATATCTCCAACTTCTCTACCTACAATTCCACCTACTGTAAGAAATCCACTTACTACAGCCTTGTTATTACAATTTTTTATAGTACTACTTACACTATTTCCTGCAATTCCACCTACATAAATTAGACCTTTTACTTCAACATCATTTTCAATATTACAATTATCTACTGTACCATTTTTTATATACCCAACTATTCCCCCTAAATACTTGTATTTGGCTTCATAGTATTTTCCATCATCTGTTTTTATATCTCCAATTGATAATTCTGAATTACTAATGATTGAGTATATATCTGTTGCAGTTATATATTCAATATTATATCTTGAATCTGCTATTGTTATATTTTTAATAGTCGCATTAAGCGCATATCCAAATAATCCTACACAAGTAAGTTCATTGTATGTTTTATTATTTCTATTAAAATTAATTCCTCTAATTATATGATCTTGTCCATCAAATGTTCCCTTAAAAGGTTTTGCTGCTTCAGTTGCTGTTGAGCCTCTTCCTATAGGTACCCATTCTTCATTTGTGTTTAATTGTATATCTTTAGAAAGTTTTATTATCTTTCCTTCACAATTGTTTCCTTCATTTACATATTGTGCAAATGCTCTTAATTGTGTTTCATTAGATATATATAAAGTAGTCTTTCCTTCTGTTGAAAAATAATCTTTTATTTCTTCAACTGTACTTCCTACTGTACCATTTACTAATTTGTCCCAAAATGACGTTCCAATTGAGTTGTCGTCTATGCTAGTTGCTGCATATGCCATTGGACTTATAGTAAACATACCTACTAAAACTATTGCTATTCCTTTCAATATAATATTTTGGATTTTTTGATTTTTGGATTTCATCATAAGATACCTTCCTTTTCTTTTGATATAATTTCACTTAATTTTATTATAAATCCTTTAATTAAAAAATCAATACTGAAAATTTTACCAATTTGTTTTATTACAAAAAAAATCGACAAAACCTTTTAGGGAAATAGTTTTATCGATTATTATTTTTATAAATATTA
>CAJKDR010000001.1 GCA_905198755.1 uncultured Clostridiaceae bacterium | reverse complement strand
AATCTTTATTAGCAAAGAAAAAAGAAAAAGCAGGAAGAAACTCATATGGTAGAATAACAGTTAGACATCAAGGTGGAGGAAATAGACAAAAATACAGAATAATTGATTTTAAAAGAAATAAGGATGATATGTATGCAACAGTTGTTGGTATAGAATATGATCCAAACCGTAGTGCTAACATAGCATTATTAGAATATGAAGATGGAACAAAAACTTACATTTTAGCACCACAAGGATTAAAAGATGGAGATAAAGTTATATCTGGAGCAAAAGTTGATATCAAACCAGGTAACTGTATGCCAATCGAAAGTATTCCAGTTGGTACAATGATACACAACATAGAATTAAATCCAGGTCAAGGTGGAAAAATGGTTAGAGCAGCAGGTCAAGGTGCTCAACTTATGGCTAAAGAAGAAAAATACTCACATGTAAGATTACCATCAGGAGAAATGAGATTAGTTTTAACTAGATGTAGAGCTACAATAGGAACTATTGGAAATAGCGATCATGAAAACATCAAAATAGGTAAAGCAGGAAGAAAAAGACATATGGGAATACGTCCTACAGTAAGAGGATCTGTTATGAACCCAGTTGATCACCCTCATGGTGGTGGTGAAGGTAGAGCTCCAGTAGGTCACGCAGGACCAATGACTCCTTGGGGTAAACCAGCTCTTGGATATAAAACAAGAAAGAAAAATAAACAATCTGATAAGTTTATTGTTAAGAGAAGAAAATAAACAAGTAAAAATTAAATTTTCCTGAAAGGAGGAAATAATTAATGTCAAGATCAAGCAAAAAAATACCATTTGTAGCACCTGAATTAATGAAGAGAATAGAAGCTATGAATGAATCTGGTAAAAAAGACGTATTAAAAACATGGTCAAGAGCATCTACAATATATCCACAATTTGTTGGACATACAATAGCTGTTCATGATGGAAGAAAACATGTACCAGTTTATATAACTGAAGAAATGATAGGACATAAGTTAGGAGAATTTGCACCAACAAGAACATTTAAAGGTCATGCAGGAGCTAAATCTTCTAAATAAGAGATATAATCTAAACAAGGAGGAAACTGATAATGGAAGAAAATGCAGTATTAGAAGCAAGAGCAACTCTTAAGTATGCTAGAATATCAGCTAGAAAAGTTAAAATAGTAGCAGACTTAATAAGAGGAAAAGATGTTTCAGAAGCTTTAGCAATAGTTAAATTTACACCAAAAGCTTCTTCTGAAATAATAGAAAAATTATTAAAATCAGCTATTGCAAATGCTGAAAATAATCACAACATGAAAAGCAATAATCTATATGTTGATCAAATATATGCTAACCAAGGTCCAACATTAAAAAGAATAAGACCAGCAGCAAAAGGATCAGCTGTTAGAATAAGAAAAAGAACAAGTCATATAACTATTGTTTTAAAAGAAAGACAATAAAATGAACATTAAATATAAATAAGAAAGGAGGATTTTAGCATGGGACAAAAAGTTAATCCACAAGGATTAAGAGTAGGAGTTATTAAAGATTGGAGCTCAAAATGGTATGCAGATTCTAAAAACTTTAGTGATTACCTAGTTGAAGACCATAAAATCCGTGAATATGTAAAAAAGAAATTATTTGTTAGCGGTATTTCTAAAATAGAAATAGAAAGAACAGCTAAATTTGTAAGAGTTAATGTTTATACTGCAAAACCTGGATTAGTAATAGGAAAAGGTGGAGCAATAGCAGAAGCATTAAAAAATGAATTATCAAAAATGATAAACAAAGATGTTAATTTAAATATAGTTGAAGTAAAAAATGTTGATTTAGATGCTCAATTAGTAGCAGAAAACATAGCAAATCAACTAGAAAGAAGAATTTCATTCAGAAGAGCAATGAAACAAGCAATGCAAAAAACAATGAAAGCAGGAGCTTTAGGAATAAAAACAGCTGTATCTGGTAGATTAGGTGGAGCTGATATGGCTAGAACTGAATTCTACAAAGAAGGTACAATACCACTTCAAACTTTAAGAGCAGATATCGATTATGGTTTCTATGAAGCAGATACAACATATGGAAAGATAGGTGTAAAAGTTTGGATTTATAAAGGAGAAATTCTTCCAACTAAAAAGAACGAAAGGGGAGAAGAATAATGCCATTAATGCCAAAAAGAACAAAATATAGAAAAATGCAAAAAGGTAGAAATAGAGGAAAAGCTACTAGAGGTATAAAGGTTACTGACGGAGAATTTGGTTTACAAGCAATAGAAGCAGGAGCAATAAAATCTAACCAAATAGAAGCAGCCCGTATAGCTATGACTCGTTACATTAAAAGAGGTGGTAAAGTTTGGATAAAAATATTCCCAGACAAACCAATCACTAAAAAACCAGCTGAAACTCGTATGGGTAAAGGTAAAGGTGCTCCAGAATATTGGGTAGCATTAGTTAAACCAGGAAGAGTAATGTTTGAACTTGCTGGAGTTCCAGAAGCAACAGCAAGAGAAGCTATGAGATTAGCTGCAAACAAATTACCTGTAAAAACAAAATTTGTAGTAAGAGAATCTGAAATAGGTGGTGATAATGATGAAGATAAATAAAATAAACGAAATGTCTTCACCAGAACTAGAAAAAGAGTTAAGTGAATTAAAAACTGAATTATTTAAATTAAGATTTAGTCTAGCTACAAATGGACTAGACAATCCTATGAAAATAAAAGAAGTTAAAAAAGACATTGCAAGAATAAATACAGTATTAAGACAACGTGAATTAGCAGAAAACAAATAATAAATGAAAGGAGAAGTCTGAACAATGGAAGAAAGAAATCTTCGTAAAGTTATGATTGGTAAAGTTGTATCAGATAAAATGGATAAAACAGTAGTAGTTGCTGTTGAAACAAGTGTAAAACACAAAGTATACAACAAAATCGTAAAAAGAACATATAAATTAAAAGCTCATGACGAAGCAAATGAGTGTAAAATAGGCGATATAGTTAAAGTAATGGAAACAAGACCTTTATCTAAAGATAAAAGATGGAGAGTTGTAGAAGTTATGGAGAAAGCTGTAATCAAATAATTTAAAAGGAGGAAAAACCAATGGTACAACAACAATCAATATTAAAAGTTGCTGATAACACAGGTGCAAAAGAAATTATGTGTATCAGATGCTTAGGTGGATCATATAGAAAATATGCAGGAATTGGTGATGTTATAGTTGCTTCTGTTAAAAGTGCTACACCTGGTGGAGTTGTTTCAAAAGGTGATGTAGTAAAAGCAGTTGTTGTAAGAACTAAAAAAGGACTTAGACGTCAAGATGGTTCATACATAAAATTTGATGAAAATGCAGCTGTAATTATACGTGATGATAAAACACCAAAAGGAACACGTATATTCGGACCAGTAGCTAGAGAGTTAAGAGATAAAGATTATATGAAAATTATCTCATTAGCACCAGAAGTACTATAAAATTAAAATAAAAAAATAAAAATTCTTAAAGAAGGAGGAAACCTAAATGAGAATAAAAAAAGGTGATACTGTTCAAGTTTTATCAGGAAATGATAAAGGAAAAACAGGAGAAGTATTAGAAGTTATGCCTAAAACTGGAAAAATAATAGTAAAAGGCGTTAATATAAGAAAAAAACATGTAAAGCCTAGAAAACAAGGCGACGAAGGTGGAATAATACCTGTAGAATGCAGTATATTTAGTGCAAAAGTAAATGTAGTATGCCCTAAATGTAACAAACCTACAAAAATAGGATATGAAATGGATAAAGATAAAAAAGTTCGTGTTTGTAAAAAATGTGGAGCTAAATTAAAATAATTAAGAAAGGAGGCAATTTATAATGGAAAAATTAAGAGAACAATATGAGAAAGAAGTTGTTCCAGCTTTAATGAAAAAATTTAATTATAAATCAATTATGGAAGTTCCAAAACTAGAAAAAATAGTTTTAAATGTTGGTTTAGGAGATATAAGAGAAAATCCTAAAGCATTAGAAAATACAATGAATGATTTAAGTATCATAACAGGTCAAAAACCAGTTGTAACAAAAGCAAAAAAATCAATTGCTGCTTTTAAAATAAGAGAAGGTGTTAACATGGGATGTAAAGTTACACTAAGAAGCACAAAAATGTATGAATTTGCTTACAAATTATTCAATGTAGCATTACCAAGAGTAAGAGATTTTAGAGGTGTTTCATCAAACTCATTTGATGGAAGAGGAAACTACTCAATGGGTATAAAAGAACAATTAATATTCCCTGAAATTGAATATGATAAAGTTGATAAATTAAGAGGAATGGATATTATATTTGTAACAACAGCAAAAACAGACGAAGAAGCAAGAGAATTGCTTACATTGCTTGGAATGCCATTCAAAAATTAATTTTTTGAAGGAAGGAGAAAAATAAAGATGGCTAAAAAATCTTTAAAAGTTAAACAACAAAAAGATCAAAAATATAAGACAAGAGAATATAACAGATGTAAGATTTGTGGAAGACCACATGCATATATAAGAAAATATGGAATATGCCGTGTATGCTTTAGAGAATTAGCACACAAAGGTGAGATACCAGGAGTGAAAAAGGCTAGCTGGTAATAAAGCAAATGAAAAGCAGCATCTTGCGTTGTTAAGCTACAATTTAAATTTAATCAATGTACAAGGAGTACGCCTCATAAATTTAAATTTTGCTTGCCTAGCAATATACTACTTTTGCTTTACTTTGAGTTTTATATAAAGAGTTTAAAAATTAATTAAAGCTTATGTAGGTTTTCATTAATTTTGAAGAAAAGGAGGAAATAGAAAAAATGAATATTACTGATCCTATAGCAGATATGCTAACTAGAATTAGAAATGCAAGTAGATCAAAACATAAAACAGTAGATGTGCCTGCATCAAATCTAAAAAAATCAATAGCAGATATATTATTTAAAGAAGGATATATCAAAGCTTATGAAGAAATATCAGATGATACTCAAGGAATAATAAGAATTACTTTAAAATATGACGAAAAAGGTAATAAAGTAATCGCTGGATTAAAAAGAATAAGCAAACCAGGATTAAGAGTATATGCATCTAAAGATGAATTACCAAAAGTATTAAATGGTTTAGGTATAGCTCTTATATCTACATCTAAAGGAATTGTAACAGATAAACAAGCAAGAGAATTAGGTGTAGGTGGAGAAGTACTAGCTTATGTTTGGTAATGCATAAAAATAATAAAACAAAGAGGTGAAAGAGAAAATGTCAAGAATAGGAAATAAACCTATAACAGTACCAGATGGTGTTGAAGTTACATTAAATGAAAATGTTATAACTGTTAAAGGACCAAAAGGAACATTAACAAGAGAAATAACAAGCCCAATTACTGTAGCAATTGATGGAAAAGAAATTAAAGTTTCAAGACCAAATGATGAAGCGTTAAATAGAAGCTTACACGGTTTAACAAGAACATTAATAAAAAACATGATTATAGGTGTTAAGGACGAATTCAAAAAAGAATTAGAAATTAATGGTGTTGGTTATAGAGCACAAAAACAAGGAAATAAACTAGTTTTAACATTAGGATATTCACATCCTGTAGAAATGGTAGAACCAGAAGGAATCACTTTTGACGTGCCAAATCCAAATCAAATAATTGTTAGAGGAATAGATAAAGAGTTGGTAGGTCAAACTGCAGCTGTTGTAAGAACAAAAAGACCACCAGAAGTATATAGAGGAAAAGGTATTAAATATGTTGATGAACATATTAGACGTAAAGAAGGTAAAACTGGTAAATAAAATTAAAAAAATTAATTAAAAACGAGTAATACAAGGAAATCAAAGTTGAAAAATCATAGATAATACTTATGTATATCGAGAATTAGGAAACGAAGATTGACACAGTAATACAAAGCTTTTCATTAATTTTTAAGGAAGGAGAAAATAATATTATGATTTCTAAAATAGATAGAAAAGCTACTAGACAAAGAAGACATTTACGTGTTCGTAGAAAAATAAGTGGAACTCCAGAATGTCCAAGATTATGTGTTTATAGAAGTAATACAAATGTATATGCACAAATTATTGATGATGTTGCAGGAAACACATTAGTAAGTTGCTCTACATTAGATAAAGAAATAAAAACAAAACATGCTAATAAAGAAGCTGCTAAAGAAGTTGGAACTTTAATAGCTAAAAAGGCTATAGAAAAAAATATTAAAAAAGTAGTTTTTGATAGAGGCGGATATATCTATCATGGAGTTGTTAAAGAATTAGCAGAAGCTGCAAGAGAAGCAGGATTAGAATTTTAATAAAGGAGGAAACTAAAACTCATGGAAGAAAATACAGTTGAATTAAAAGAAAAAGTAGTTGCTATAAACAGAGTTGCTAAAGTTGTTAAAGGTGGTAGAACTTTTAGATTTAGTGCAGTTGTTGTTGTTGGTGACGAAAACGGACACGTTGGTGTTGGAAATGGTAAAGCTGCAGAAGTTCCAGATGCTATAAAGAAAGCTATAGAAGACGCTAAAAAGAATTTAGTTACTGTTCCAATAGTAGGAACAACAATACCTCATGAATATGTTGGACAATTTGGAAGTGCTAACGTACTTTTAAAACCAGCAGCAGAAGGTACTGGAATTATAGCTGGAGGAAGTGTTAGACCTGTTATAGAACTTGCAGGATATAAAGACATAAGAACAAAGGTTATAGGAACAAACAATCCAAGAAACGTAGTTTATGCTACACTTAATGGATTAACAAATATGAGAACTGTAGAACAAGTCGCTGAAAAAAGAGGTAAAAAAGTTAGCGATATACTATAATTTTAACAAAAGGAGGTGCAATTAAATGCAATTAGGTGAAGTTAAATCAGCTACTGAAAAAGTAGTAAGAAGAAGAGTAGGACGTGGAATCGGATCAGGTCTTGGAAAAACTTCTGGAAGAGGACAAAAAGGACAAAAAGCAAGAAGTGGCGGAGGAGTTAGACGTGGATTCGAAGGTGGTCAAACACCATTATATAGAAGATTACCTAAAAGAGGATTTACTAATATTCATGCTAAAGAATACACAGAAGTAACTTTAAGTATGTTAAATAAATCAAACAGTGCAGAAGTTACTGCAGAATCTTTACTAGCAGAAGGTATAATAGGAAAAGTTAACGATGGAATAGTTATACTAGGTACTGGAAAACTAGAAAAGAAAATGACAGTTAAAGCAAAGAGATTTACTAAATCTGCTGCAGAAAAAATAGAAGCTGCTGGTGGAAAGATAGAGGTGATTTAATTGTTTAAAACTATTAAAAATGCTTTAAAGACACCAGATGTTAGAAAAAAATTATTATATACATTATTACTTATAGTAATATTTAGATTTGGATGTTTTATTACAATACCAGGAGTTAATTCATTAACTTTAAATGAAATAATGTCATCATCTACAAATGGAATTAGTAGCTTGATAGATATTATTTCTGGTGGAGCATTCTCTAGATTTTCATTATTTGCTATGAGTATTAATCCATATATTACAGCTTCAATCGTTATTCAATTATTAGCTATGGTAATACCTTCTTTAGAAAGATTAGCAAAAGAAGGTGGAGAAGAAGGAAAAGCTAAAATGAATACATATACAAAAATCCTTACAATAATACTTGCAATAGTAGAAGGATTAGGTATATATCTATCTTATAGATCATCAGGAATATTCGTAGATACAACTTTTATGACAGGATTTTTAGTAGTTTTGTCATTAGTTGCTGGTACAGCACTACTTATGTGGTTAGGAGAGCAAATAACTGCAAAAGGTGTTGGAAATGGTATTTCTATGATAATCTTTATAGGAATAATAGCAGGGTTACCTAGTGGAGTAGTATCATTATACAAATTAATATTTACTTCAGCAGGTTTCTCAACAACAGGACTATTAATGGTATTAGGTATAATAATAGGAGCAATATTAATTGTTGCTGGAGTTGTATTTGTTACTGAAGCAGAAAGAAGAGTTCCAGTACAATATGCAAAAAAAGTTGTAGGAAGAAAAATGTATGGTGGACAAAATACACATATACCAATCAAATTGGTTATGGCAGGAGTTATGCCAGTAATATTTGCATCATCATTTATGACATTCCCAGCTATGATTATACCAATGTTTAATAATAACATAGCTACAGCAACAGGATTCTGGGCAGGAGTTTATAAGTTTTCTTTAGCAACTTCATCATCTGCTGTTCCAGTTGGATATTCTATTGCAAATGCTATAGTGTACTTACTATTAATAGTAGGATTCACATTCTTCTATACTTATGCAACATTTAATCCTGCAGAAGTATCAAGCAATATCAAAAAGAATGGTGGATTTATTCCTGGAATAAGAGCAGGAAAACCAACAACAGATTATTTATCATCAATAATGAGCAAATTAATCTGGTTTGGTGGTATATTCTTAGCACTTATAGCAATACTTCCAATGTTATTAAGATTTACAAGTCTAAACTTTACATTTGGAGGAACTACTATACTAATCGTAGTAGGTGTTGCACTAGAAACTGTACAACAACTAGAATCATTATTAGTAATGAGACACTATAAAGGATTCTTAGATTAAGATTAATAAATTAAGAGGCCAGAGAATACATATTCTCTGCCTCTATGTTGCTTTATTGATAATGAATAATGAATGATTAATAAATTAAAATTGTTAGTTATTCATTATTTACTATTAATTTAACATTAATAGAAATTATAAAAAAAAGGAGAGATAGTTATGGTAATAATAATGTTAGGAGCACAAGGAACAGGAAAAGGAACTGTTGCAGGAATATTAAGTGAAAAAACAGGATGGCCTCAAATTTCAACAGGAGATATATTCAGAAAAAATATATCAGAAAAAACAGAATTAGGAGTAGAAGCAAACAAATATATTGCTGCTGGAAACCTAGTACCAGATGAAATAACAGTACCAATGGTTATTTCAAGATTATCAGAAGAAGATGCTAAAAATGGAGCTATTTTAGACGGTTTCCCAAGAACAGTGGCACAAGCAGAAAAATTGGATGAAATATTAGCAAATGAAAACAAAAAAGTAGATTTAGTAATCAACTTAACAACACCTAGAGAAGAAATTATTACTAGAATTTTAAATAGAAGAGTATGTTCAAATCAAGAATGTAAAGCAACATATAACTTAACAATGCACCCACCAAAGGTAGAAGGAATATGCGATAAATGTGGTGCAAAATTAGTTCAAAGAGAAGATGATTCAAATGAAGAATCAATCAGAAACAGATTAAACATATATGATGAAAAAACAAGTCCATTAGTTGAATATTATAATAAAAAAGGCGTATTAGATACACAAGAAGTAAGTGAAAAAATAAACAGATTAGGTCAAGATGTAGCAAAAGATATATGCGAAAAATATCTAAATAAGTAAGGAAGTAATTGTAATGATAGATATAAAATCTAAAAGAGAAATTGAATTAATGAAAGAAGCATGTAGAGTAACAGCGTTAGCACATAAAGCAATTGCAGAAGCGATAAAACCAGGAGTAACAACACTAGAATTAGACCAAATAGCAGAAAGAACAATTAGAGAAAATGGTGGAATACCAGCAGAAAAAGGTTATCCATCATATGACAAAAGTATTCCAGATTTTCCAGCAAGTATATGTGCATCTGTAAATGATGAAGTTATACATGGAATACCATCAAGTAGAGTTGCGTTAAAAGAAGGAGATGTAATAAGCATCGATTTAGTAGCATACAAAGATGGTTTTAATGGGGATGCTGCAAGAACATACATTGTTGGAAAAGGATCAAAGGAAGATGAAAGATTATTAGAAGTTACAAAACAAGCCTTTTTCGAGGGAATAAAATATGCTAAAAAAGGAAACAGAATAGGAGATATATCTCATGCAATAGGAGAATACATAGAAAAAAACGGTTTTAGCGTATTAAGAGAATTCCAAGGACATGGAATAGGAAGAAGTATGCACGAAGATCCAGGAATACCAAACTATGGAAAAGCAGGAAAAGGACCAAGACTAGAACCTGGTATGACACTTGCAATAGAACCTATGGTTATAGCTGGAAAACCAGAAATATTAGAATTAGATGATGGATGGACAATAGTAACAGAAGATGGATCAAATTCAGCACACTATGAAAACACAATTTTAATTACAGAAAAAGAGCCAGAAGTATTGACATTGTTATAGAATTCATGTATAATATATGAGTTAATTGTACTATTGCGCAATTTTGTCGTTTATAGTATTAAAATAGGAGGGATAACATTGGCAAAAGAAGATGTTATAGAAGTTGAAGGTACAGTTGTTGAAACTTTACCAAATACTAACTTTAAAGTTGAATTAGAAAATGGGCATCAAATATTAGCTCATATATCAGGAAAATTAAGAATGAATTACATAAAAATATTACCTGGTGATAAAGTTAGAGTTGAGCTTTCTCCATATGATCTAAGTCGCGGACGTATCACTTGGAGAGCTAAATAAATATTGTTTTTAATTTTAATATATAGATACAGTAAAAGAAGAGGTGAAGAAAATGAAAGTAAGACCATCAGTTAAGAAAATATGCGACAAATGCAAAGTAATCAAAAGAAAAGGTGTAATTAGAGTTATATGTGAAAACCCTAAACACAAACAAAGACAAGGTTAATTAGATTAACCACAAAAAAATTGATAATAACACAAATTAGGTAGCGGCTGTGAAACTATTTAGTTTCTATATCAGGTTTGTGTTTTTATATATTGTTTAGTAAAGTTTAAAACTATTTATTCTAAAATACAATCCTAGAATAAATACATTTCAATTTAAACCAAGCAAAACAAATCTCATAAGTAAATGCAAGAAATAAAAATAAAATTTGGAGGTGCTAATTTATGGCTCGTATAGCAGGAGTAGATTTACCTAGAGAAAAAAGAGTAGAAATAGGACTAACATATATCTATGGAATAGGTGTATCAAGTTCTAACAAAATTCTAGCTAAAGCAGGAGTTAATCCAGATACTAGAGTTAAAGATTTAACAGACGATCAAGTAAATGCTATAAGAAAAGTTCTAGATGAAGACGAATACAAACTAGAAGGTGACTTAAGAAGAGAAGTTGCTCTTAACATTAAAAGATTAACAGAAATCGGATGTTATAGAGGATTAAGACATAGAAGAGGACTACCTGTAAGAGGACAAAGAACAAAAACTAATGCTCGTACAAGAAAAGGTCCTAGAAAGCTTGTTAGTAGAAGCAAAAAATAAAAACAAATAAGATGATTTTAAAATAAAGATTTTAAAGGAGGGTAAAACCACATGGCAAACAAAACTGTAACAAGAAAAACACCTAGAAGAAATAGAAAAAATATAGAAAAAGGTGCAGCTCATATTCATTCAAGTTTCAACAACACTATAGTTTCAATTACAGATGTTGCTGGTAACGTAATATCTTGGGCAAGTGCTGGAGAATTAGGATTCAAAGGTTCTAGAAAAAGTACACCTTTTGCTGCAGGAGAAGCTGCTGAAACAGCTGCTAAAGCTGCAATGGAACATGGATTAAAAACAGTTGAGGTTTTCGTTAAAGGACCTGGTTCAGGAAGAGAAGCTGCAATAAGATCACTTCAAACAGCAGGTTTGGAAATAAGCGCAATTAAAGACGTAACACCAATACCTCACAATGGTTGTAGACCACCAAAAAGAAGAAGAGTATAGAAAATAAATGATGAGAGTGAATAGAAACATTCACTATGTAGAAAGAAAAGGAGGAAATACGAAATGGCAAGATATAAAGATGAACAATGCCGTATTTGCCGTAGAGAAGGACAAAAGTTATTCCTAAAAGGTGCAAGATGTTATTCAGATAAATGTAGTGTTTCAAGAAGAAACTATGCACCAGGAGAACATGGACAAAAAAGAGCTAAACTTTCTGAATACGGAACACAGTTAAGAGAAAAACAAAAAACTAAAGCATTCTATGGAGTTGGAGAAAAACAATTTAGAAAATATTTTGAAATGGCTTCTAATAAAAAAGGTATCACTGGTGATAACTTATTACAAATATTAGAAAGTAGATTAGATAATGTTGTATATAGATTAGGATTTGGTAGTTCAAGAGCACAAGCTAGACAATTAGTAAATCATGGACATTTTGATGTTAATGGTAAAAAAGTTGATATAGCTTCTTACCTAGTAAAACCTGGAGATGTTATTTCTGTTAGAGAAATAAAGAAAGATACAGCAATAATAAAAGAAAATGTAGAAGCAAATTCTGCAAAACCAGTTCCAGCTTGGTTAGAAAAAGATGCTGAGAACCTAAGTGGTAAAGTAATTAGATTAGCATCAAGAGAAGATGTTGATTTAGCAGTAGAAGAGCATTTAATAGTAGAGCTTTACTCAAAATAGGAGTTAGTAAATTAAAAAAGAGCTTAGAGAAATATATAAATTTAATAAGTTTTATAGAAGTAAATAATGCTATAAAAATATAGCATCTAACTTCTAAATTTTAGGAGGTAAAAATGATAGAATTCGAAAAGCCAAATATTGAATGTTTAGAAATTAACGAAGAAAACAACTATGCAAAATTTGTATGTGAACCATTAGAAAGAGGATATGGTGTAACATTAGGAAATTCTTTAAGAAGAATTTTACTTTCATCACTTCCAGGATGTGCAATTACAGGTGTAAAAATAGATGGAGTTGTACATGAATTTTCAACAATACCAAATGTTGTAGAAGATGTACCAGAAATAATAGTTAATTTAAAAAGTGTAAGATTAAAATCACATGATAATGAAGATAAAATATTAAAAATAAACTTCAAGGGAGAAGGAGAAGTTACAGCAGGTGATATAATAACAGATGGAACAGTAGAAGTACTAAATCCAGATTTACATATTGCAACTGTAGCAGAAGGTGGAAGTTTAGTAATGGAAATGACAGCTGATAAAGGTAGAGGATACAATACAGCTGCAAAAAATAAAAAACCAAACCAAGATATATCAGTTCTTCCAATTGATTCTATATACACACCAGTAAAAAAAGTTAACTATACAGTAGAAAATACTAGAGTTGGTCAAATGATAGATTTTGATAAATTAATAATAGAAGTTTGGACAGATGGAAGTCTAAAAGCTGATGAAGCATTAAGCTTAGCAGCTAAAGTTATGACAGAACATTTAGCTTTATTTATAGATTTATCAGAAGCTACTAAACATACACAAGTAATGGTTGAAAAAGAAGAATCTATGAAAGAAAAAGTTCTAGAAATGTCAATAGAAGATCTAGAATTATCAGTAAGATCATTTAACTGTTTAAAAAGAGCAGGAATATCAACAGTTGAAGACTTAGCAAATAAAACAGAAGCAGAAATGCTAAAAGTTAGAAATTTAGGTAAAAAATCATTTGATGAAGTTACTAATAAGTTACATTCATTGGGATTGGATTTTGCTGAAGAAGAATAAAAACGAATGAAAAACTTCGTATTACGTTGTTGTTTAAAACATCAAAAATGCTCAACGTACCAACGTACGCCTCCGCTTTTTGAGTTCTAAACGCCTAGTACTACTCGTTTTTGATACGTTTTAGAATTTAAATTATAAATAATCGTAGGGAACGACGACCTCGTCATTCAAAAAAAAAAAATTAAGAGAGGAGAAAATATAAATGGCTATAAATAGAAAATTAGGTAGACCTACTGATCAAAGAAAAGCAATGTTAAAATGTCTAACAACAGATTTAATTTTACATGGTAAAATTGAAACAACAGAAGCTAGAGCAAAAGAAGTAAAAGCAATAGCAGATAGCATAATAGCATTAGCAGTAAAAGAAAAAGATAATTTTGAAACAGTAGATATGAAAGTTGTAAAAGCTAAATTAGATAGCAAAGGTAACAAAGTTACTGAAAAAGCAACAAGCAAAAATGGTAAAGAATATCTAAAAGTAGTAAAAGAAGAAACTACAGAAAAAAGACAAAAAGATATGCCATCAAGATTAAATGCAAGAAGAAAAATAATGACAAAAATAAACAAAGTTGATGGAGTAGACTTACCAGGAAAATTATTCGGAGAATTAGCTACAAAATATGCTGACAGAGTTGGTGGATACACAAGAATAATCAAAAAAGGACCAAGAAGAGGAGACGCAGCAGAAGTAGTTATATTAGAATTAGTTTAATAATATATCAAAAAACAGGACAAACTAAAATGTTTGTCCTGTTTTTTGATTATATTCTATATAATTTTAATACACCAAAAAAAGAAAATATTCATAATATATATAAATAACATAATAAAGGAGAGATACTTATGAATATTTTGCTTTTTGTAATACTTCCAATTGCAACTATATTAATAGCCATTGTACTTCAAAAGGTATTGCATTCTCCAATTTTAGTAGCTATTCTAACTTTTGCAATATATCTAATTGTAGCATATACAGTATTTGCAAGTATTACTAATTTCTTGTTATATGCTATTGTGTATACATTACTAGCATTTGTAACGGCTGTTTTAACAAGATTATTTTGTTGTATAATAAAACGAATTAATATATGTAATAATGATGAGGAAGAAACATTACAAGAATCTATCCAAGGATTGAATGATAATATAGAAATTCTTGAAGATAATATAAATAATCTAACAGACTTAATATCAACATTGATAACAGGAAATAGTTGTGGTTGTTGTAATAGAAGATTAAAATAAAAAGGCAGGTGATTAATTCCTGCCTTTTACTCTATAACTTAAAAATTCGTTTCTTTACTGCTAATGAAAGTTCCATAACTTACTCATTTTATAATATATAAAAAGTATAGCAAATAAAAAGAAAGAAAGTTAACGAAAAAACGTCAAATACATAGACTAAAAATTAAAAATAAGTTATAATAAATTAGCGAAAAAACGTCAAAAACAAATAATAAGTATAAAGAAGAAAATAAAATATAACAATAAATATATGAACAAAAAATAGGAGAAAACAAAAGAATGAAGAAAAATGTGAAATCAGTAAAAAAACAAAACGGAATAACCCTAGTAGCATTAGTAATAACAATAATTGTATTATTATTGCTAGCAGTAGTAAGCATAAACATAATGAAAAACTCAGGGCTAATAGAAAAAACAAAATTAGCAAAAGAAGAACATAGAGCATCAGCAATACAAGAACAGATAGACTTATTAAAAAATGAACAAGAAATAGCAAAACAAAACAACGAAACAGAACCATCAATAAATGAATTAATAGACAAATTACAAGAACAAAAACTAATAACAGAAGAAGAAAAAAACACAATAATGCAAACAGGAAATGTAACAATAGGATCAAAAGAAATAATATTTTCAAAAGATGCAATCCTATCACAAGGTTATACAAGATGCGAATACTTAGAAAACACAGGTTTTTGTTATGTAGACACAAAGCTTGCTTTAGGAAACAATTTTAAAATCGTTGGAGCCTATTCACAAACTAATGGGAAAGGCCTTTGGGAGCAACCAATTGTATCTATATACAATACAACTAATGGTTGGTGGAACTTTTTTGTACGCAACGATAATACAACACGTTTATGGGCTAACGAGCACCATATAATGCCAACTATTTATACAATGAATGAAAAACACGATTTTGAAATTGAAAGAATCACAAATCAATGGTCTGTGACAGTGGACGATGAAAAAATTAATTGGGTATATACTCCATCTAGTGCAAATTTAACAACTCTTAAATTATTGACAAGAGGAGATTGTGTGAATTCAGAGCTGAATAATGCCAGTTATAATAGGTTATATGAAACAAAAGTCTATAATAGCGATATATTAATTGGAAATTTTATTCCTTGCCTAGATTCAAATAACAGACCATGTATGTACGATACCGTATCAGGTCAAACATTTTATAATCAAGGAACAGGAGAATTCATAGCAGGACCAGCACTAACATAAATTCATAAAGAATATTTTGTATTAGCATTATGTTAAGAATAAAACTTCCATATTTTGACTAAAAAGATATTTTGTGATATAATATAGAAGAATTTTACAGCTAAAAGCTGGAGTGCAGACAGCTAGGAGGTAACCTTATGAAAAGCACTGAATTTAAAGTATCTATGGAAAAGTTCGTTTTTAGATCAAGATATTTCGCACTTATACTATTTGGCATAATTGCGTTGTATTTTTACGTTGTTTATCAAAAGCTTGTAAATGGTGCATTGTGTGAAATGTTATTTTGGGGAATACAATTGATTATTTATGGGCTAATAAAAGCAAGCTCTAAATTGAAAGTATTTAATAATAGTTTCTATAAAGTAACACAGAAAAATACAACTATAAATTTGAAAAAAGCTGTAATATCTTTAGTATTATGTATAATACCAGCTTATCTAAAACTAATATGGTATTGTATTATAGTAATAGTTGTTTTAGCATGTATTTATTTATGGTCAACTAATGCTATTAAAATAGAAAAGATAGTAGATAATGAAAACGAACAAAAACAATAGAGAAAAAAACACTTCCATTCGGAAGTGTTTTTATTTTTCTAATAGAAAACCCTTGAAATATTAAGAAAACATGATATAATATATTGGCTAAAATAATAATCATGAAAGGATGAAAAAAATGAGTATAAAAATTGAAAAGACAGAAAACAATAACGAATTAAAATTAGAATTCACAATTGAAGCAAAAAAATTTGATGAAGGAATGAAAAAAGTATATGCTAAAAGTGCAAAATATTTCAACATTCCAGGATTTAGAAAAGGTAAAGCACCAATGGCAATAGTTGAAAAACAATATGGACCAGAAATATTCTACGAAGATACTTTTAATGAAGTAGTTCCAGAAGAATACGAAAGAGAATTAAAAGAAAATAATATAGAAGCAGTTAGTAGACCAGAAATAGAAGTTAAACAAATGGGAAAAGGACAAGACTTAATATTTACAGCAGTAGTACAAACAAAACCAGAAGTAAAATTAGGAAAATATAAAGGTATAGAATTAAAGAAAATAGAGTATAATGTAACAGATGAAGATATTGAACATGAATTAGGACATATGGCAGATAGAAATTCAAGATTAGTAACTGTAGAAGATAGACCAGTTGAAAATGGAGATATTACTGTTATAGATTTTGAAGGATTTGTTGATGGAGTAGCTTTTGAAGGTGGAAAAGCAGAAAATCATGAATTAACAATAGGAAGTAACACATTTATACCAGGTTTTGAAGATCAAATAATAGGAATGAAAACTGGAGAAGAAAAAGACATAAATGTTAAATTCCCAGAAGAATATTTTTCAGAAGAATTAAAAGGTAAAGATGCAACATTTAAAGTAAAATTACATGAAATAAAGAAAAAAGAATTACCAGAGTTAAATGATGACTTTGCTAAAGATACTAGTGAATTTGATACATTAGAAGAATTAAAGAAAAGCATTAAAGAAAAATTAGAAGAAGAAAACAAAAACAAAGCAAAATATGAAACAGAAGATGCAGCTATAAAAGCTGTTTCAGATGCAACTGAAGTTGAAATACCATCAGGAATGATTGAAACAGAAATAGATAACATGGTTAGAGATATTGAAACAAGACTATCTTACCAAGGAATGAAATTAGACCAATATCTTGAAATGATGGGAAAATCAATGGAAGATTTCAGAAAAGAATACGAAGAACAAGCAAAAACATCTGTAAAAACAAGATTAACATTAGAAGCGATTGAAAAAGCAGAAAAAATAGAACCATCAGATGAAGAAGTTGATAAGAAATTAAAAGAAATGGCAGCAATGTACGGTAAAAAAGAAGATGAATTAGCACTAAATGAACAATTCATGAACTACATAAAAGATTCATTAAAAGGTGAAGCTGTTATTAAGTTTATTGTTGACAATGCTAAAATAAAATAATTATAAAGACTTCATATTATAGTGTAAGTAAGGGCGGACGACTCTGTCCGCCCTTAATAAAATTAAAATATAATCAAGTATATTATTAAGGAGGAAGATGTATGGAATACAATAGTTTAGTACCTTATGTTATAGAACAAACAAGTAAAGGAGAAAGATCATATGATATATTCTCTAGATTATTAAAAGATAGAATAATATTTTTAGCAGAAGATGTTAATGCTACTTCAGCAAGTTTAGTTGTAGCACAATTATTATTCTTAGAATCAGAAGATCCAGACAAAGAAATACACTTATATATAAATAGCCCAGGAGGATCAATAACAGATGGAATGGCAATTGTAGATACAATTAACTATATAAAATGTCCAGTTTCTACAATATGTGTAGGAATGGCAGCAAGTATGGGAGCTGTACTTTTAGCATCAGGAGCAAAAGGAAAGAGATATGCAACACCAAATGCTGAAATACTAATACATCAACCATTAATTGGTGGTGGCGGATTATCAGGTCAAACTACAGAAATAAAAATTCATGCAGACCATATGGTAAAAACAAGAGCAAAATTAAATAAATTATTAAGCGAAAGAACAGGTCAAACACTAGAAACAATCGAAAAAGATACAGAAAGAGATAATTATATGACAGCACAAGAAGCTCTTGAATATGGATTAATAGATGGTATTATGGATAAAAGAAACTAAATAATGAAAGCAGGGATAAGTAGATGGCAAAAAAAGATGATTCACCAAAGAATATAAAATGTTCTTTTTGTGGAAAAACACAAGAACATGTAGATAGAATAGTTGCAGGACCAGGAGTATACATTTGCGATGAATGTATAGAAGTATGCAAAAATATAATAGATAATGATTCATATAATGAAGAAGAATTAGGATATTCTATTAATGAAGAAGCAAAATTATTAAGCCCTAGAGAAATAAAAGATATTTTAGATAAATATGTTATAGGGCAAGAAGAAGCAAAAAAAACATTAGCAGTAGCAGTATATAATCATTATAAGAGAATAAATAATGAAGAAAAAAATAATGATGTAGAAATACAAAAAAGTAATGTTTTATTATTAGGGCCAACAGGATGTGGAAAAACACTTTTAGCACAAACATTAGCAAAAATATTAAATGTTCCATTTGCAATAGCAGATGCAACAACATTAACAGAAGCAGGGTATGTTGGAGAAGATGTAGAAAACATTTTATTAAAACTTATTCAGGCCGCAGATGGGGATATAGCCTTAGCAGAAAAAGGAATAATATATATAGATGAAATAGATAAAATAACAAGAAAGTCTGAAAATCCATCTATAACAAGAGATGTAAGTGGAGAAGGTGTTCAACAAGCATTATTGAAAATTGTTGAAGGTACAACAGCATCTGTACCACCACAAGGTGGAAGGAAACATCCTCATCAAGAATTTTTACAAATAAATACAGAAAACATATTATTTATCTGTGGAGGAGCGTTTGAAGGGTTAGATAAAATAATCAAAGACAGAATAGGAGAAAAATCCATAGGATTTGGAGCAAAAGTAGAAAGTTCTAAAGAAATAGATAAGTATAAAATATATGAACAAATATTACCACAAGATTTATTAAAATTTGGACTTATACCAGAGTTTGTCGGAAGATTACCAATAGTTACTACATTAAGAGAATTGGATAAAGAAACATTAATAAGAATCGTTACAGAACCTAAAAATGCATTAGTAAAACAATATAAAAAATTGTTTGAATATGACAATGTAGAATTAGAATTTGAAAAAGAAGCATTAGAACTTATTGTGGATAAAGCAATAGAAAGAAATACTGGAGCAAGAGGGCTTAGATCTATAATTGAAGACATAATGAGAGATATAATGTTTGATATTCCATCAAATCCTAATATAGAAAAATGTATTATAACTAAGGAAACAGTACAAAACGGAGCACAACCTAAATTGATAATTAATGAGAATAAGGTTGAAGAACCTAAAAAAGTTATAAAGAAAAAAATAGAAACAAATAATGAAGAAACAGCATAAAGAGCAGAATTTATTCTGCTTTTTTTCTTTACAATTTTAAATACTAAATATATAATATAAAAAAACATTAATAGGAGATGTATTATGGATCAAGAAAAAATAAGAAAATTAAATGAATTATTATCAAGAGTAGAACCAACATTAGAAAATCAAAGAAAAATAGCAGAAATAAAAGAACTAATAAATGAGGGAGACTTAGACTTAACATTAAAAAAGATAGATGAATTATTTTCTGATAATAATATGGACGAATCGATAGAAAATGAGAAGGATGAAGATATCATAGAAAATCAAGAAGAGAATAACTACAAAAATAGCGATGAAATTGGAGAAAAATACCCTAAGGAATTGCAAAATGAAACACTAGAATATGTATATATAGGGTTATTGCTAAACCATCCTAAATATATTACAAAATATTATTTTCTATATGATATATGTTTATTTGAAAATCAAGAATTATTAAATGTGTATAAAAGCGTATTATTCTTTGAAGGAGCAGAATATGCATCAGAGTTAGCAAAAAAAGATTTTAACTTTTCAAAAGATAATGCAGATGTATATCAATATAAACAAAAAATAAAAATGGATGTAGCAGATAAAAAGTATAATATGGAAAAAATTTATATTGACTTGAAGAAATTATTTGTTATAAGAAAAAATTATTTGCAAGAACCAATGGAAGCAATACAAAAGAAAATTGCAGATATAGTAAATTATAAATTATATGCGCAAATGTCAGTAGAAGAAGTTGAAAATGCAATTGAGCAAATTATAATAACAAAAAGATTTAAATCATCAGTACTAAACTCGGATTTAAGTGAGTTTTTAAAACTTGGTGATAATAACCTAACAACAGGATTAAAACTTCCATTTCCTATATTGAATTCAGTATTCAAAGGAATAAGAAAAGGAGAAACAATGGCATATGCAATGCCATCAAACTCAGGAAAAAGTAGATTTACAATTAACTTAGCAGCATATACAGCTTTTGTGGATAAAAAGAAAGTATTAGTTATTTCAAATGAAATGTCAGAAGAAAAAATGAAATTGTGTTTAATTACTACAATACTAAACAATCCAGAAATACAAAAATTACATGGACAAAAGCTTAGTAAAACAGAAGGGGAAATATTAGAATTTAAATTTAGAGCAGATGATCCTAAAAAAGTAAAAGTAGATGAAAATGGATTCATATTAAAAGAAGAAGGCGAAAAACAAAAAGCTTTTGTAAAGAGATTGTCAGAACAAAGTACAGAATTCAACCAAGTAATAGCTGTAACAGACTGGGTAAATAAGCAATTAAACAATTCAATATATTTCATTAATATAACAGACCATACAAATGAAGAATTACAAAATGTTATAATGAACTATTATTATAAAGAACAAATTGAATATGTATTTTATGATACATTAAAAACAGATATAGAACACATAGGAAGTGCAGCAGAAATAAAGAAAACAACAACAATACTTGCAAATTTAGCACAAAACTTTGGAATGTTTATATGTTCAACTTTACAATTAAAAGAAACAGACACATTACCAGTAAATCTAACAATAAATGATTTATCAGTAAGTGGAACAGTAAAAGAAGTATTAGATACATTATGTCTAATAAAACAAATTCATAGAGATACACTACAAGATTATGAATATTCGCTAAATGAAGTAGACACAGAATACTTTGATTTAAAGAAATTTAAAGATCCAGATGTGAGATATTATGCGTGTGTAGTAGATAAAAACAGAGCAGGAGCAAAACCAACAATACTATTTAGACTAAACTTAGCATATAACAGTTGGGAAGAATTGGGATATTTAAGATTAAAACAAACTGCAAAGAAAAAAATGTAGGGGTTGCATATCATGCAATCCTTTTTCTATTGTAATTTGATAAAAATGATGATATAATATATTAGCATATTAATATATGTTTAACGACATTTTAATAAAGAAGGAGGCTATAATATGGCACGGGAGGTTAATGATGTTTTAGGAATATTGAAATTACAGTTTTTTTTGTATAATGAAAACAAGAGCTTTATATTATCTGAATTTAAAAAGCAGATAATAAAAGTGGCTCCAAATATTCCGTACAAGATATGTACTGAAAGAAGAGTTGAATATGATGAATATGAAGTTATAACAGTAAAATTCACTAAAAAACTTTCATTTCATAAAGCAGTAAACCTTATCAATAATATGATTATAAAAAATGGTATAACATATAGTGAGTTTTGCCATCAACCAGAAAAAAATCTATTAATGATAAATGTATAAATGTCGGGAGAATGCTAGTTTGTTAACTAGCATTCTTTTTTTCATAAATCTATTGCAAATTTATGGAAAGCATAGTATAATATTAACATATTAAAAAACGATAATAAAGACACGATAAGTCTGATTTCCCTAAAGAGAGCCAAATATTTGCTGTGAATTTGGTAGGAAGAAACATTCTTATTATCACTTTATTGGTTACCAATTTGAAACAATAGTAAAATGGTCGTAAATCTGCGTTAAAGATATTTAAGATATGTATTAAATAATTAATATATAAATTAAGGTGGTACCGTGAGAAAAAAGCTCGCCCTTATAGTAATATAAGGCGAGCTTTTTATATAATAGGAATACCCAAATAAAAGGAGGAAAAATTATGTGCGAAAAAAAAGATTATGGAGCAACACTTAACTTACCAAAAACAGAATTTCCAATGAGAGGAAATTTACCAGAAAACGAACCTAAAATATTAGAAGAAATATTTGAAAAAGGTTTATATGAAAAAATGTTAAAAAAGAATGAAGGAAAAGAACCATTTGTTTTACATGATGGACCACCATATGCAAATGGAGAAATACATATTGGTCATGCATTAAATAAAGTACTAAAAGATACAATAGTAAGATATAAAAACCTAAATGGGTATTATACACCATTTATTCCAGGATATGATACACATGGAATGCCAACTGAAAATAAAGCAATACAAGCACTAGGACTAAATAGAGACGAAATTCCAGTAAGTGAATTCAGAGATACATGTAAAAGCTTCAATAAAGATTATATTGCTAAACAAACAGAAGGGTTTAAAAGACTAGGGGTATTAGCAGATTGGAAAAATCCATATATAACATATCAACCACAAATGGAAGCAAAACAAGTAGGAGTTTTTGCTGATATGTATAAAAAAGGATATATATATAAAGGATTAAAACCAGTTTATTGGTGTACAGACTGTGAAACAGCTTTAGCAGAAGCAGAAATAGAATACAAAGATGTAAAAAATACATCTGCATATGTAAAATTTCCAGTAGAAGATTCTAAAGGATTATTTGATAAAGAAAACACATATGTTGTAATATGGACTACAACTCCATGGACACTTCCAGGAAATATGGGAATAACAATAGATCCAGAATTTGAATATAGCATAGTAAATGCAAATGATGAAAAATATATAATGGCTAAAGAACTAGTTTCAAAAGTAATGGAATTAGCTGGAATAGAAGAATACAAAATAGAACAAACATTTAAAGGAAAAGAATTAGAAGGAATTCTTTGTAAACATCCATTTTTAGATAGAACTTCAAGAGTCGTAATGGGTAGTGATGATACTGTTAAAGTAGAATTAGATACTGGTACAGGAGCAGTACATACAGCACCTGGTTATGGTAAAGAAGATTATTTATGCGGATTAAAAAATGGATTAGATATAGTTGTAACAGTAGATGCAAAAGGACACCAAACAGAAGAAGCAGGACCTTTTGCAGGAATGTTTTATGCAAAATCAGATAAAGAAATCCTAAATTGGTTAGAAGAACATAATTTATTATTACATAAACAAGAATTAATGCATTCATATCCACATTGTTGGAGATGTAAGAAGCCAGTAATTTATAGAGCAACAAATCAATGGTTTGCTTCAGTAGATGGATTCAGAAAAGAAACATTAGAAGCAATAAAAGGTGTAAAATGGATTCCATCATGGGGCGAAGAAAGAATCACAAAAATGGTAGAAGATAGAAACGACTGGTGTATATCAAGACAACGTACTTGGGGAGTTCCAATACCAATTTTCTATTGTGCAGATTGTGAAAAAGAATATGTAACAGATGAAAGTCTAGCTAAAGTACAAAAAATATTTAAAGAAAAAGGATCAAATGCATGGTTTGACCTTACAGAAGAAGAATTAATGCCAGAAGGAGCAAAATGTGAAAAATGTGGATGTACACATTTCAAAAAAGAAACAGATATAATGGATGTTTGGTTTGATTCAGGTTCTACACATGAATCAGTGTTAGCAGAACGTGGTTTACCAGAAGCAACTCTATATCTAGAAGGTAGTGATCAATATAGAGGGTGGTTCCAATCATCATTGTTGACATCTGTAGCAACAAAAGGAAAAGCACCATATAAAGAAGTGTTAACACATGGATATACAGTAGATGAACAAGGAAGAAAAATGTCTAAATCTGTAGGAAATGTTATAGCTCCACAAACAATGATAAAACAATATGGAGCAGATATATTAAGGCTATGGGTATTATCTTCAGACTATAAATCAGATGTAAGTATATCAAATGGAATAATGAAACAAGTTGCAGAAGTTTATAGAAAAATAAGAAATACAGCAAGATATATATTAGGAAATATAAGTGATTTTAATGTTAATGAACCAGTTAAATATGATGAATTAGAAGAAATAGATAAATGGGCATTAATTAAATTAAATCATTTAATTAAAGATTGCACAAAAGCATTTGACGAATATGATTTTAATAAAGCATATCAAGCAATAAACACTTTCTGTGTCGTAGATATGAGTAACTTTTATTTAGACATAATCAAAGATAGATTATACACAAGCAAAAAAGAAAGTACAAAGAGAAGAGCTGCTCAAACAGCAATGTATAAGATATTAAGTGGATTAGTTAGAATTATAGCTCCAATGACAGTATATACTGCAGAAGAGATTTGGAAGTATATGCCACACAAAAATGGAGAAAATACAGAAAGTATAATGTTAGAATATTGGCCAAAAGTTAATGAAAAATACGAAAACAAAGAGCTTGAAGAAAAATGGAATAAAATAATAGCTATAAAAGAAGAAGCATCAAAAGCTTTAGAAATGGCCAGAGCGGAAAAAGTAATAGGACATTCATTAAATGCAAAAGTAACAATAAATGCAGATAAAGAAAATTATAATTTCTTAAAAGATAAAGAAGAACTATTACAAGAAGTATTCATAGTATCAGCCGTAGAAGTAAAAGAAGCAAATGAATTAAAAATTGATGTAACACCAGCAGAAGGTGAAAAATGTGAAAGATGTTGGATGTATTCAACTACAGTAGGAGAAGATAAAGAAAATCCAACAATATGTCACAGATGTAGCGAAGCTTTAAAATAGAAAGGATAAAAATATATGATACAAATTGTCGTATTGATTATATTAATTGCATTAAATGCATATTTTGCGTCAGCAGAGATAGCTTTTATATCTTTAAATGATGCGAAAATAGAAAAAGAAGCAAAAGAAGGAAATAAAAAAGCAAAACAAATTTATAAGATGGTAAAAGAACCAAGTAAATTTTTAGCAACTATACAAATAGGGATAACACTTGCAGGATTTCTATCAAGTGCGTTTGCTTCAGAGACATTTGCATCAGAGTTAGCACCAATTCTAAATAATCTAATTCCATTGGGAATAGGTGTATGGAATAGTATATCAATAGTTTTAATTACTATCATACTATCTTACTTTACACTTGTATTTGGAGAATTAGTGCCAAAAAGAATTGCTATGAAAAATTATGAGAAAATAGCATATGGAACAGTAGGGGTTATAAGAGTAATTGCAATTATAACATCACCATTTGTTAAATTATTAACAGCATCTACTAACTTAATTTCAAAAATATTTGGAGTTTCAGCAGAAGATGAAGAAACAGTAACAGAAGAAGAAATAAGAATGATGGTAGATGTTGGAGAAGAAAAAGGTACTATAGAGGAAGAAGAAAAAGAATTAATAAATAATGTTTTTGAATTTAATGATAAAGTTGTTTCAGAAGTAATGATACATAGAACAGAAATATTTGCAGTAGATATAAAAAGTAATATATCTGATATTCTGGAAGAAGTAGATGAATTTAAATATAGTAGAATACCAGTATATGAAGAAACAATAGATGATATAAAAGGAATTTTGTATACAAAGGATATAATAAAATTCCTAAAAAAACAAAAAGATGGAAAAGTAAAAAACATAATGAGAGATGCATACTTTGTTTCTGAGAATAAACCAATAGATGATTTATTTAGAGATTTGCAAAAAAATAAAAAACAAATTGCAATTGTTGTTGATGAATATGGCGGAACAGCTGGTATAATAACAATGGAAGATATAATTGAAGAATTAGTTGGAAATATATATGATGAATATGATGATGTTGAGTTAGACTATGAAAAAATTGATGATAATACATTTTTAATAAATGGAAATGTTTCTATATATGATTTAAAGAAAATTCTTGGAGTGGAAATACCAGAGGGAGAGTATGATACCTTATCAGGATACTTAATTGAGGAAATGGGAAGAATACCACTTGATAATGAAAAACCAGTGATAGAAACACCAAAAGTTACTTATAAAATTGAAGAATATGAAGACAAACGTATAATAAAAGTTAAAGCTTGTAAAAACAATAATATAGAAGAAAACATAAAAGATAAAGAAAAAGAATAAATTAAAAGAGGACAGATTATTTTAATCTGCCTCTTTTAAAAAAAGAAAAAAATATTTAATTTTTATAAAAAAGTATTATAATACAAGGAGAAGAAAATGGGACTTGTTGAATTAATAATATTAAGTGTAGGATTAGCAATGGATGCCTTTGCAGTATCAATTTGTAAAGGATTAGCAATGAAAAAAATGAAATGGAAAAATGCTATAATAATAGGATTATACTTTGGAATATTTCAAGCTATAATGCCACTAATAGGTTATTTATTAGGAGTTAGTTTTCAAAGTGCAATAACAAGTATAGACCATTGGGTAGCTTTTGTTTTACTAGTTGGAATAGGTGCAAATATGATAAGAGAAGCTATGTCAAAAGAAAAAGAAGAAGCAAGTGATAGTATAAAAGTAAAAGATATGTTAATATTAGCTATTGCTACTAGTATAGATGCATTAGCTATAGGAATAACATTTGCATTTCTAGAAGTTAATATTACATTAGCAGTAAGTTTGATAGGAATAATAACTTTTATAATATCTGTAATAGGCGTAAAAATAGGAAATATATTTGGAGACAAATATGAAAAAAAAGCAGAACTTGCAGGTGGAATTATATTAATTGGATTGGGAATTAAAATCTTAATAGAACATTTATTAAATTTATGATGCGCATAATTAATATTTACTATTTTTAAATAAAACAAGATTAGATTGTAGGGGCGGACGACTCTGTCCGCCCGGTATAAAGTTACATTAAGTATTAAATAAGTTATAAAAGGAGGAGAGAAAATGGAGTACAGATTTAAACCAAAAGGAGTATGCTCACAAGAAATGATAATAGAACTAGAAGGAGATACTATCAAGAGCGTAAAAATAATAGGAGGATGTGCAGGAAATACAGTAGGAGTATCAAGACTAATAGAAGGAATGAAAATAGATGAAGCAATAAAAAGACTAAAAGGAATACCATGTGGATTTAGAACAACATCATGCCCAGACCAATTATCAATAGCTTTAGAAGAGGCAAAGAAAAGTTATGAAAAAAATAATTAGTATATCTAAGTTATTAATAGAAAAATTAAATAAAAATAATATAGATGAACATACAGCTCATTGTGCATATTTCACATTATTGGCATTTATACCATTTATAATGTTAATATTAACACTTACAAAATATGTAGGAATAGATGAACAAAGCTTATTTCAAGTAATTGATAAATTAGCTCCAAGTAATTTATTAAATGATGCAGTGTTAGGAATAATTAAAGAAGTATATTCAAAATCTGTTGGAACAATAACAATATCAGCATTGTTTGTATTGTGGTCAGCAGGAAAGGGATTTTTAGCATTGTGTAAAGGATTAAGTGCTGCATATGAAGTTACAGAACAAAATAAATTTATGTATTTTAGAATAAGAGCAACAGTTTGTACAATTATTTTTATTATTTTAATTATACTAATGCTTCTATTATTAGTATTTGGAAATAGTATAAATTTAATATTGCAAGAAAGATTTAATATCTTTAGTACAGTTATCAATGTAATATTAAAAAGTAAGATTTTAATAAGTGGAATATTATTATTTGTTGTATTTACATTAGTATATAAATTTATACCTAAACATAACTATAAGTGGATTTATCAGCTACCTGGAGCAATATTCGCATCTGTTGCATGTATTTTAGTATCAGTATTTTATTCCATATATGTAAATGTGTTTACAGGTTTTTCAGTTATGTATGGAAGTTTGACAACAGTAGTATTAGCAATGATGTGGGTGTATGCATGTATGTATAGTATTTTACTAGGTGCTACAATAAACAAAATGATTTCAGAAAAATGTCGAAAAAAGAAGATGAAAAAGTAAACAAAAAGTCAAAAACACATTGACTTTTTGTAAAATATATATTAGAATTATATCCGTAAAGGGAGCTAATATTTTTAAAGAAAGGAGATTCCCAATATGGATGAAATTAAAAGTACATTAGGCTTAATATTATCATTACAAAAAGACATGAAAAAAGATATCGGAAAACTAGATCAAAAAATAGATAACGTAGAAAAAAGATTAAATGAGAGAATAGACAAAGTAGAAATAAATCTAAAAAAAGTAGAAGAAAATCTAAATGAAAAGATAGATCATAGAATTGAGAGAGTACGTGTAGAAAATATGATATATTATATAAATTTAAACCAAAAGTTAAATGATAATTTAGAAGACATTGGAGAGATGTTCAGGGAGTTATATGGCAATGTGCCAGCTTAGAAAAGATTGCGTAAAGCAATCTTTTTTTTTCTTAAAAAAAGTGTTATAATCATTACACAAGATAACGGAGGTTTTTTATGATATACGAATTTGAGGTACCGGGAAAGATAACGGGTAAAGGTAGACCAAGAGTAAATACAACTACTGCAATTGCATATACACCTGCAAAAACGAAAGAATATGAAGAACTGGTAAAACAATATTTTATTATAAAATATAGAAGGATTAATCCATTAGAAGGAAGAATAAAAATAAATATTACTGCATATTTTTCAGTGCCAAAAAATACTAGCAAGAAACAGGAAGAAAATATGTTAAACAATGCAATTAGTCCCACAAAAAAACCAGATATAGATAACATAGCAAAAATTATTTTGGATGCATTAAACAAGTTAGCTTTTAGAGATGATAATCAAATTACTAAATTAGAGATCGAAAAAAAATATGGAACTGAAGAAAAAATTTTTGTGAAAGTAGAAGAATATTAATTTTATGGAGGGCAAAATGGCATATATTAAGTTTGAAAATGTTATAAAAGAATACCAAATGGGAGAAGTGACAATAAAAGCCTTAGATAATACTAATTTCGAGATAAATAAGGGAGAATTAGTTGTAATAGTTGGACCAAGTGGGGCTGGAAAAACTACTACATTAAATATATTAGGTGGAATGGATAGGTTAACTTCTGGTAATGTACTTGTTGATGGCAAAAACATTACAAATCTAAATAATAGAGAATTGATTAAATATAGAAGAGAAGATATAGGATTTGTGTTTCAATTTTATAATTTAGTTCAAAACTTAACAGCAAAAGAAAATGTAGAACTTGCTACCCAACTATGTAAAGATGCATTAAATCCAGAGAAAATCTTAGACAAAGTAGGCTTAGCAGGAAGAAAAGATAATTTTCCATCACAGTTATCAGGAGGAGAACAACAAAGAGTGGCAATAGCAAGAGCTATTGCTAAAAATCCTAAATTATTATTATGTGATGAACCAACAGGAGCTTTGGATTATAAAACAGGAAAGCAAATTTTAAAATTATTACAAGATACATGTAGAAAAGAAAATATGACAGTAGTAATAATTACACATAATACAGCAATAGCACCAATGGCAGATAAAATAATACATTTTAAAAATGGTACAGCAGAAAAAATAGAAATAAATAATAATCCTAAATCAATAGAAGACATCGAATGGTAAGAGGTGAAAAATTTGAAAAATGTTTTATTTAAGAATAGTATAAAGCAAATAAAAAATACACATAGAAGATTTGTATCTATATTAGTAATGGCATTATTGGGTGTTGGATTTTTTGCGGGATTATATGCAACGGGTCCAGATATGAAAGAAAGTTTAGACAAATATTTAGATGAAACAGATATGTATGATATTAGTATAGTTTCAACATTAGGTTTAACAGATGAAGATATAGATCAAATAAAAAATGCGGATGGATTAGAAACAGCATATGGAATAAAAGAAAAAGATGCAGAAGTTACAATTGCAGATAAAGAATTTGTAATGAATTTCATAGATTATAATGAGAAAGTAAATAGACCTGTAATAGTTGAAGGAAGAATGCCAGAAAACAATTCTGAATGTATAATAGATCAGCGTTTTTGTAATACAGGTACATGCAAAGTAGGCGATACATTAACTATAAAGGATGATGAAAACAATTTTAATAATGATAAATTAACAATAGTAGGGATAATGCAAAGTCCATTATACATATCATCAGACAAAGGTACAACAACGTTAGGTGCAGGAAGTATAAATTGCATTTCTTATGTTTTTGATAATATAAACACAGATTATTATAGTAGTATAGCAGTAAAAGTAAAAGGAGCAAAATCAATACAAACAGACACAAAACAATATGATGAATTAATAAATACAGCAAAAGAAAATATTAATACAATTAAAGAGGAAAGACAAAATGCAAGATACAATCAATTAATAGAAGAAGCAACAGATAAATTAAATGATGCAAAAAAAGAGTTTGAAGATGAAAAAAATAAAGGCGAAGATAAAATTTCAAAAGCAGAAAAACAAATAGAAGATGGAAAGAAAGAATTAGAAAAAGCAAAACAAGAAATAGAGAATAGCAAAAATCAATTAAATAATAGCAAAGAAGAAGCAAAAAGTAAGTTTGATAATGCAAGAAAAGAAATAAATAAAAATAAAGAGAAAATTTTAGAATCAAAAGAACAACTACAAAAATACAAAAAAGAATATAATGCAAAGGAACAAGAAACACAAAATGGTATAAAAGAATTAGAAAATAATATATCTAATTTAGAAAAACAAAAAGAAAATCTTCAAAATATTGGAGCAGACACAACACAAATAGATAAAACAATTGGACAATTAAAAAAACAAAAGTTAGAAACTGAAAAACAGTTAACAGATGCAAAAAATGAAATAGAAAAATCAGAAAAAGAGCTACAACAAGCAGAAAATAAGATAAAAGACAGCGAAAACAAATTAAAAACAGAACAGAATAAAGCAGATAAAAAGATTAAACAAGCTCAGAATAAAATATCAAATGCGGAAAAAACAATTTCAAGCAATGAGAAAAAATTAAAAGAATCAGAAGAAAAATTAGAAAAATCAAAAAAAGAATTTGATGATAAAATATCAGATGCACAGAATAAATTGGACGATAGTCAAAAAGAAATAGATAAGATAAAAGTTGCTAAATGGTATGTATTAGATAGAAAAGATAATACAGGATATAATAATGTTACACAAGCAGTAACTAGCATTGTGAATTTATCTAAAATATTCCCAATACTATTTTATGTTATAGCAGTACTAATCAGTTTAACATCAATGACTAGAATGGTAGAAGAGGAGAGAATTGAAATTGGAACTTTAAAGGCATTAGGTTATACAAATTTAAAAATAGTTTTTAAATATATAATATATTCAATGTTGGCATGCATAATAGGAGGCACTATAGGAATGTTTATAGGACTTAAGCTAATTCCTAATATTATATGGATAATGTATTCATTGTTGTATTATCTGCCAAGCTTTGATGCAAAATTAAAAGTTGAATATGGAATATTAGGAATTGTAATAGCATTTATCTGTATAGGCGGTGCAACATTTGTTGTAAGTTATAAAGAATTAAAAAATATGCCAGCAGTATTGATGAGACCTAAAGCACCTAAAAATGGGAAAAGAGTAATATTAGAAAAAATAACATTTTTATGGAATCGATTAAGCTTTTCTAAAAAAGTAACAATCAGAAACTTATTTAGATACCAAAAAAGAGTTTTAATGACAATTATAGGAATTTCAGGATGTACAGCATTAATTTTAGCAGGATTTGGATTAAAAGATTCAATTACAGACATAGTGCATAACCAATTTGAAAGAGTAAATACATATGATATATCTGTTACAGTGAATACAGACGAAAATGAAGAAACGCTTCTAGAAAAATTAAAAAAAGATGATAGAATAACAGAAAGTGTAGAAGTAAATATGCAAACAGGAAAATTATCATCGAATAATATAAAAAGAGATGTAAAAATTAATGTTCCAAAAAACAAAGATGATATAATTAAGGTTGTAAATCTAATAGATAAAAAAACAAAAAATAAAGTAGAATTATCAGAAAATGGAATAATAATAACAGATAAAGTTGCAGAAATATTAAATGTAAAAAAAGGTGATATTGTAACATTAACAGATAATAATGATATTGAATACAATTTAAAAGTGGATGGAATAGTTGAAAACTATGTTGATCACTATGTTTATATGTCAAAAGAGTTGTATGAAAAAGGAATGAAAGAAAAATATAAAACAAATATGATATTAGTTAATACAAACAACTTATCAGATGAAGAATCAGAAGAATTAACAAAACAAATTGTGGCATATAAGGAAGTTTCTGGAATAAACTTAGTTAGTAGTTTAATTACAATGGTAGAAAATATGCTTAGTTTATTGGATTATATTGTAATTATATTAATAGTATCAGCAGCATTATTAGCGTTTGTGGTATTATACAATCTAGCCAATGTAAATATAAGTGAAAGAAAGCGTGAAATAGCAACATTAAAAGTATTAGGATTTTATGACAAAGAAGTAGATAATTACATAAATAAAGAAAGTATAATATTAACAATTTTAGGAATAGCACTAGGTTTAGTATTAGGATTTATATTAACAAAATATCTAATAACAACATGCGAAATAGAAATGCTTAGATTTGGGAGAAAAATATCATTTATAAGTTATATATATTCAATTATTATAACATCAATATTTACATTCTTAGTAAATAAGATAATTCATTTTAGCTTAAAAAAGATAGATATGATAGACAGTTTAAAAAGTATAGAGTAAAAAATGCAGACAGAGATGTCTGCATTTTTGTATAACAATTATCAGAAAATATTTTATAAATTTGCCAATTAACATAAAATATAGTATAATATAAAGAGCATTGTTTATAAAGGAGTTAATATGAGCAAATTAAAAGATTTGAATTTCAATGAAATATTAAGTAAAGTAAATATTAAGTTTAAATTAGTTGATATTAATAGATTTTGTACTAATGTGGAATTAGAAAAGAAAATATCTGAAGCAATACAAAATAGAAGTGAAGATATCAATCAAATATTATTCGAAAATGAAAAAGATATTGATATTGATAAACTTTTATTTGTTAGTTGGTTAAACTATAATGAACAATTAAAGGAACTTGAAGCTAAGAAAAATGACTTAAAGAATAAAAAATTATATTTTTCTGGTAATACAATAGAAAAAGAAATAATAGAATGTAATCAAAATATGCATTCGATAAAGCAAGTAATAAAAGGAAAGAAAATATATTTAGTTAGAGTTAATATAAACAAAATAGGAAAAATAGTAGGTACTGAAATAATAGCATCAGAAGAAATAATAAATAATGCTAATTTAAATAATATAGAAAAGAAAAATAAAAAGATATTTGATGATATTAATGAAACAATGTCTGCTAAAGATGAAGAAAATATAGGCATGAATTATGTACTACAAGTTCTTGAAATTGAAGATTTAGAAGATGCAATGCCTTTAGAAATCGCAAGAGCAATAGAATATAAAGTTGAAAATGAAACCAAGAGAACATGTGCTAAAGAGATTGAAAAATTAAAAGAAAAAATAAGCAAAAAACAAGATGATGATGATGAAAGTAGACAACTTGATAATTACATTAGAGAAAACTCAATTATTCCAGAAATACGAAAAGGAATAGGAGATGTTCTCAAATATATAGATATACAAAAAGTACTATTAATTAGTGTAAGAGGATTTGAGAAAACATTAGAAGATGAGTTAAAAAAATATGGAGAAATTTCAAAAGATGATGTTAAATCTATATATGTAATTGTTAATCAAGTAATGAAATACTTAAATAAAGACACTAAAATAACAGAAGGAGAATTTCCATATTCATATTCAGATGTTGAAGCACTAATTAGAAGAATTGATGAAGAAATTTTTGAATATACAAGCAAAGAAGATGTAGAAAAAATAAAAGATTTTATTTTACAAGGTGGAAATATAGGAGAACTTGAAGAAGAACAAATAAAATATATTAATATGATAAATATTACTGAAGATGAAATTGAACAAATTATGAAAACAAGTGAAGAAAATTACGCATTCGGAGTAGTAGCACTAAACTTAGGTGAAAAAGAGATATTAGAGCATGCAAAAACATCAGGAAACAATTGGTCAGATACATTAACAAAACATTTATATCAGGAAAATAAAATAACAGTAGATTCTGTGATAGAATTATACTATTTAGGAAAAGTAAATGCAGAATTCTTTAAAGAATTCATAGAAGAAACAAAGATTTCTTCTAAAATAAACTTACAAACAATAAATAACTTATATATCAATTCAAAAAAGGAAAAAGATAATGAAGATATAAAAAATAAATTAAATAAACAAATAGAATTATATAAAGTTCTAAACCTAGATGAAAAAGAAAAAGAAAAATTAGAAGAAGCATCAGAAGATTTAATTTATGAACTAGCAGAAAACTTTGATAAAGACAATCAAGATTTAATGTTTTACTATAATAATGGACTTATAACATTATCAACTGTTGCACAATGGGCAGGAGATAGTGAGATAGAAAAGCTATATCAAGAATCGACTATACAAATGCAAGATATTGAAGATTTGTATAATAATGGATTTATAAAACAGAAAACAATAGAAAAAATAATACTGGATAGTAAACCAGAATATGCAGAACTATTAGCATATATATTTTTAGGCTATATAAGTGAAGAAACAATAGAAAAAATGTATATGGAAGGAAGAATATTTGATGAAACTTTATCTGATATGTTTAAAGAAGGAATAGTACCACCAAATAAATATTTAGAATTGATAGAAAAAAGATCAAGAGAAGTTCTAGAAAAACATGCGAAGATAAAGTTAGAACCTACACTATATAATATACCAGATGAAAAAATAAAAATGAATGTTATTGATGAAAAAGAGATAGATTCAACTTATCATTATGGAAAAAATAAAAAAATAAAAGAAATAATACATCCAGAAGCAAGAAGAGAATTGTTAAAAAGGTTAGGAGCAATGCAAGCTAAGGCAGAAATAGAGGATTCTAATAATGCATTTTATAATTATGAATTTTTTGTAATACCAAATGAGAGGGGAGAGCTAGAATCAAATAGTGTTGTAATTGCAGAGAGGTTTTATAAAGATAAAGAATTAGAAGATGAATTAGCAACAGAAAATGCAACTTATTTTTTTCAATATAAAGATTTAATGGTAAATAGTAATCTTAGTAAAAAAGAAATGATGGAAGATAAGAAAAATATAGTATTTACATCAAACCATAGAATCGGCAGTTGGGCAGTATCAGTATTGTATAGAGTGGCTCAAACAAGAGCATCATCAGATTTTAAAGATTATAAAAAAGGTGATGAAAGAGCAACAAGAGTGATAGATGAGTTAAGAAAAATGTATACTGATAAACAGATAGAAAGCATATTGAAACAAGTAAAAGAAATAGATGATAATCAGTTATATACTTATGAAGAGGTAAACTCAACATTTTCTAAGACATCAACAGATGATGAACAAAGATAAAAAACGGGAATCCCCGTTTTTTTATTTGACTAAATCATATTAAAGATGTATTATAATGCTATGGAAAAAATAGAAACATTATATAAACAATGTATAAATGAACTAAATAGTATAGGGATAAAATTTGATGATAAAGAAATAACAATAAAAATATCTAAAAGAGCCAACAAAAGGTATGGATGCTGTAAGCCAGAAGTACCAGATAACAAATATAAAAAAATTGCTAGAAAAGGATTAAGATTTATTGTAAGTTATGAAAATTATTTTAAATATACAATAGAAATAAGTTCATGGGTATTGGAATTAAATGATGATATTATTAAAAATACAATAATACATGAATTAATACATTGTTTGCCTAAATGTACAAATCATGGAGCAGAATTTAGGAAATATGCTAAAATTATAAATGAAAAATTAGGTTATAATATAACGAGAACAGGAAATAAAAAAGAAGACTTCAAAAAAAGTAATGTAGAATATAGTGAAATTGAGGAATATAAATATAAAATAAAATGTAAAGAATGTGGACAATTATACTATAGAAAAAGATTAAATAAAAACTTTACAAAAAAATGTAGATGTGGAAAATGTAAAGGAAAATTAGAACTAATATAAGGAGGAAAAGATGAAAGAAAAATTTTTAGAATTATTAAGAAGCACTAATAGAGAAGGAATAGAGGATTTAATAAAATTTATGGAAGAAAGTACAGACTTCTTTACAGCACCAGCAAGTACAAGATTCCATGGAGACCATGAAGGAGGTTTGTTGGAACATAGCTTAAAAGTATATGAAATATTAAACGAGAAATTAAAACACACACCAATAGAAATGAATATACCAGACGATACTATAAAAATAGCAGCATTATTGCATGATATATGTAAAGTTAATTTTTATAAAGTTAGTTATAGAAATGCAAAAAACGAATTAGGAGTATGGGAAAAAGTTCCTTATTATACAATAGAAGATACAATACCATATGGACATGGGGAAAAATCAGTTATGATGATAACAGAATATATGAAATTAACAGTAGAAGAAAAATATGCAATAAGATGGCATATGGGGCTATCAGAACCAAAAGAACAATATACAACAATAGGAAATGCGTTTACTAGATATCCATTAGCATTAATGCTATTTGAAGCGGATCTAGAGGCTACATATTTATTTAATATATAGAGGGAGGAAGAATAATATGTTAAAAGAAAAATTATTAGAAGATTTAAAAAATTCAATGAAAGAAAAAAATATTGTAAGAAAAAATGTAATACAAATGGTAAGAGCAGCAATACTTCAAATAGAAAAAGATAAAGGAATAGAAGTGGATGATAATAAAATCTTAGAAATAATAGCAAAAGAAGTAAAAACAAGAAATGACTCATTAGGGGATTTTGAAAAAGGTGGAAGGGAAGACTTAGTAAAACAAGCAAAAGAAGAAATAGAAATACTTTCTGAATATTTACCAAAACAATTAACAAGAGAAGAATTAAGAGAAAAATTAGAAGTAATAGTAAAAGAAGTTGGAGCAACAACAATAAAAGACATGGGAAAAGTAATGAAAGTAGCAAAAGAACAAATAGGAGCAGCGGCAGATGGAAGAAGCATAAATGAAGTAGTAAAAGAAATACTAGCATAAAATAAAACTTGCATAATATAATTGGTAATGTTATAATGCAATAGTTGTATTTAACAAAAGCAAAAAAGAAAGGATGAGAATAATATGAACATATGTGTATATGGAGCAGCAAGTAGCAAAATAGATGACTCTTTTAAAGAGGCAGGAATTAAATTAGGAAAGAAAATGGCTAAAAGAAATATAGGACTTGTATTTGGTGGAGGCCGTAATGGAATGATGGGAGCTGTTGCAGAAGGTATAGCAGCAGAAAATGGACATATATTAGGAATATCACCAGCATTCTTTGAACAATCAAATGCAGAAATTTCATTCCCACATTGTACAGAATTTATTCATACAGAAACAATGAGAGAAAGAAAAAGATTATTAGAAGAAAAATCAGATGCATTTATAATATCACCAGGAGGAATAGGAACATTTGATGAATTTTTCGAAATATTAACATTAAAACAATTAGGAAGACATAACAAAGCAATATGTATTTTTAATATAAATGGATATTTTGATAAAATGCTAGAAATGATGCAAGTTTGTGTAGAACAAAAATTTATTACAGAAGATTGTAGAAGCTTATATAAGGTATATAAAGATGTAGAATCAATGTTAGATTATATAGAAAAATATGATCCAGAAGACATAGATCTATCAAGAGTAAAAATAAGATAAACATTTTTATGCCAATATATTAATTTTAATTAATATATTGGCATTTTTTTATAAAATATGTTGACAAAAATTTAATTAATGCATATAATGAACATATGAACAATTATTCATATAATGGAGGCAAATATGGAAGAAATCTGTGAAATAAATATGATTCATGAAGATACAGTAAAGAATGTAAAAAATATGATGCCAGAAGATGGTTTAATATATGATATAGCAGAGTTATTTAAGGTCTTTGCAGACTCTACAAGAATGAAAATAATATATGCATTAATGGAAAACGAACTTTGTGTATGTGATATAGCTGTAATTGTTGGAACAACACAATCAGCAATTTCTCATCAACTTAGAATATTAAAACAATCAAAGTTAGTAAAATTTAGAAAAGAAGGAAAAGTGGTTTATTATAGTTTAGATGATGAACACATATCACAAATAGTTAAGAAAGGACGTGAACATATTGAAGAGTTATAGATATACATTACAAGATTTAGATTGTGCAAATTGTGCAAAAAAAATAGAAGATAAAATAACATCTAATCCAGACTATAAAGATGTAATAGTTAACTTTTCTACACAAACTTTATCATTTAAAACAGATAAAAAAGAAGGTATAGAAGAAGAAATAAAAACAATGGTAAAGGCAGTAGAACCAGATACTACTGTAATAACAACAAATAAAAAACAAAATAATGTCCAAAGAAATAATAAGGATATAATAAGACTAGTAGTAGGAATATTAATATATTTATTTGGAATGTATTCAAAATTAGGAAATCCAGTTATGATTATCTGCACAGTAGTTTCAGCAATAATTTTATTATATAAAACAGCAATAAAAGCAGTTAAACAAATTAGAAACAAGGTATTGGATGAAAATACACTAATAATAATATCTGTTGTTGGAGCCTTATTAATAGGAAAAACAATGGAAGGAATAATGGTTATTACATTATATGAAATAGGAAAAATACTAGAAGCAAAAGCAGTAAATAAAACACGTAAATCAATTTCAGATTTAATGGATATAAGACCAGAATATGCAAATTTAAAAGATGGAGAAGATGTTAAAGAAGTATCACCAGAAAAAGTAGAAATAGGAGATATAATAGTAGTAAAAACTGGAGAGAAAATACCATTAGACGGAGAGATAATACATGGTACAGCAAAAATAAATAATGCAGCACTAACTGGTGAAAGTAAATTAATAGATGCAAATATAGCAGATAAAGTTCTATCAGGTGGAATAAACACAGATGGACTAATAGAAGTAAGGGTAGAAAAGACATACGAAAACAGTACAGTAAGTCAAATATTAAACTTAGTAGAAAATGCGACAGATAAAAAGGCAAAAACAGAAACAATGGTAAGCAGATTAGCAAAGATATATACACCAATAGTATTTTTATTAGCGATATTAGTTGCTATATTTATGCCATTAATAGTAGATGGAGTAACATATTCACAAAGTTTATATAAAGCATTAACATTCCTAGTTATATCTTGTCCATGCTCAATAGCAATTTCAGTACCACTTAGTTATTTTAGTGGAATAGGTAAATCATCTAAAAGAGGTATACTAATTAAAGGAAGTGATTATCTAGATGGATTTAAAGACATAGGAGAAATCATATTTGATAAAACAGGGACAATAACAAAAGGAACATTTAGTGTAACTCAAATAGAAACATTTGATAAAGAATATAATGAAAATGATATATTGCATTACTTTGGATTAGGAGAATCATTCTCAAATCATCCAATAGCAAAATCAATATTAAATAAGGTACAAGAAAAACTTGATACAACAAAAGTGGAAGATTACAAAGAAGTTTCAGGTAAAGGAATACAATATAAAATAGAAGATGAACATGTAAAAATCGGAAATGAAAGCTATGTTGGATATAATGATACTAAAAAACAAATAGGAACAAACTTATATATATCAATTAATGAAAAAGTAGTAGGGAAAATAGTATTATCAGATGAAATAAAATCAGACGCACAAAAAGCAATAAATGGATTATCTAAGCTTGGTATAAAAACAAAAATGTTCACAGGAGATTCAAAAGAAATAGCTTTAGATATAGCACAAAAAGTAGGAATAGATAAAGTAGAATATGAAATGTTACCGCAAGAAAAATATTTGAAATTAGAAAAAGAACTAGAAGAAAATAAAACAGGTAAAAAAATTGCATTTGTTGGAGATGGAATAAATGACAGCCCGGTATTAGCTAGAGCAGACATAGGAATATCAATGGGAGGAATTGGTTCAAGCTCAGCAATAGAAGCATCTGATGTAGTAATAATGACGGATGAATTGGAAAAAATATTAGAAGGAATAAAAATTTCTAAGAAAACAAATAGAATTATAAAACAAAACTTAATATTTGCTATAGGAGTAAAAATATTGGTATTAGCATTAAGTATACTAGGTGTTGCAACAATGTGGCAAGCAGTATTTGCAGATGTTGGAACAACATTAATAACAATATTAAATACAATAAGAATATTAAAATAAAAAAATATAGGTGCATGTAGCATCTATATTTTTTTATATGCACTCGAACGGTCAGTCTAATAGAAAAAATAACTACAAAATAGTAAAATTAGAAAAACGAAAGGAGTGTAAAATGAATATATCATTAAAAAGAAAATTAGAAGTAAACCTAAAAGAAACAATATCAAAAATTGTTTTATTTTTTTTGTATAGAGGAATAAATATTGTAAAAAAAGTAGACGAAGAGGTGTTAAAAGAAATAGCATCATGGAATGAAAATATAATAATAAAAATAGCAACATATGAAGATGGACCAAGTTTAATAATAAAAAAACAACAAGATAAAATTATAAGAATAAAAGAAGCAAATAAGTGTGATATAGAAATAGTATTTAAGAGTCTAGACGCGGCATTTTTAGTATTAACAGCAAGAGAAGGAATATCAAAGGCTTATGCAGAACACAGGTTTATATTAAAAGGTGATATAACAAAATCTATGAGCTTAGTAAGATGTATAGACATAGTGGAAACTTATTTGTTCCCAAAAGTGATAGCAAAAAAATTAGTAAAGACTATAAAAAAAATAAAAATACCAAAATTAGTTACTTACTTAAGAGTAATAGTAAATTATTAGGAGGAATTATATGATACCAGATTATTATGAATTTCAAAATGCAACAAAAATACTTTCAGGTAAATTAGCAATAAATAATATACCTGCAGAATTAAAATTTCTAAATTCTCAAAGTCCATTATTAATATCAGATGAAATATTAAATAAAATAGGAACAGTAAAGAAAGTAAAAGATGCAATTAATACAGATAATAAAATAAAAGTAAAAGCAGAATACACGCAAGTACCACCAGATTCAGACTTGAAAGTGGTTAACAAGATAGCCAAGATATATAAAGAACAAAAATGTGATAGTATAGTAGCTGTTGGAGGAGGTTCTGTAATTGATACTGCAAAAGGGGTAAGAATGTTACTTTCACAAAATAAAGAAGATATTAATGAATTGATGGGAAATGAAATATTAAATTATGGAAAACATATACCATTTATTGTTATACCAACAACTTCAGGTACAGGTTCGGAAGTTACATTAGTTGCAGTAATAGAAGATAAAATTAAGAATTTAAAAATGGAATTTATTTCATACTTTCTATTGCCAGATGTAGCAGTTTTAGATTCAGAAATGACAATGACATTACCTAAAAAAGCTACAGCATCAACAGGAATAGACGCATTATGCCATGCCATAGAAGCATATACATGTATACAGAAAAACCCACTAAGTGATGCATATGCAATATCAGCAATAAAATTAATAATGGATAACATAGAAATAGCTGTAAAAAAAGGAGAAAATAAAAAAGCAAGATTAGCTATGGCAAATGCTTCATTGATGGCAGGAATAGCATTTTCAAACTCAATGGTAGGATTAGTTCATGCAATAGGACATTCTATAGGGGCAGTAAGTAAAGTTCCTCATGGAGATGCAATATCAATACTGTTACCATATGTAATGGAATATAATTTTGATGTAGTGAAAGAAGAATATGCCAAAATTGCATTATATACTCTACCAGAAGAATGTATAAATAGATCTGAAGAAGAACGAGCAGTATTACTTATAGAAAAAGTAAAAAGCTTAATAAAAAAATTAAATGAAAAAACAGGGTTACCAAAAAGATTAAAAGATGTTAAAATAAATAAGAATGATTTTGAAAAAATTGCACAAACATCTATAAATGATGGAGCAATTATTGTAAATTCTAAAAAAGCAGATATAATAGATATCATAAATATACTAGAAAAAGCTTATTAGAAAAAAGGTGATAAATTGAAAGAAATAGATGAAATTTTAATAAAACAAAAAGAATTCTATAATTCTGGGAAAACTAAAAATGTGAAATATAGAATAGAAGCTTTGAAAAAATTAAAAAGTGAAATCATAAAACAAGAAGAAAATATAAAAGAAGCACTAAAAAAAGATCTAAATAAATCATATAGTGAAAGTTATATGACAGAAATCGGCATGACATTATCAGAGTTAAACTATGTTTTGAAACATACAAAAAAATGGTCAAAAAATAAATTTGTTAACACACCAATAGTGCATTTTCCAGCAATAAGTTTTAAATCACCAGAGCCATATGGAACAGTGTTAATATTAGCACCATGGAATTATCCATTCATGTTATTAATTGAACCACTAATTGGAGCAATAAGTGCAGGAAATACAGTAATATTAAAGCCGTCAGAATTTTCACCAAATACATCAAACATTATTCAAAAAATAATAGAAAATTGTTTTGGAAAAGAGTATGTAGCAGTAATACAAGGAGATAAAGAAGTAAGTCAAGAATTAATAGAAAAAAATGTGGATTATATTTTTTATACAGGAGGAACAAGAGTTGGAAAAATTGTAATGGAATCTGCTTCAAAGAATTTAACTCCAGTAACATTAGAACTCGGAGGAAAGAGCCCATGTATAGTTGATGAAACATGTAATATAAAGTTAGCTGCTAAAAGAATAGCTTTTGGAAAATTACTAAATGCAGGACAAACATGTATAGCACCAGATTATGTTTTAATAGATAAAAAAGTAAAAACACAATTTATAGAGCAAATAAAAAAATATATAAATAATTTTTTAGGAGAAGATATTATTAATAATGAGGAATATCCACAAATTATAAATAATAGGCATTTTAATAGATTAAAAACATTATTAGATGGGCAAGATATTATTGTAGGTGGAAAGTACAGTGAAGAATTACTAAAAATTGAACCTACATTGATAGATAATCCTAAAAAAGAATCAGATGTCATGAATCAAGAAATATTTGGTCCTATATTACCAATAATTGATTATGACAATATAGAAGAAGCAATAGAGTATATAAAATCATATGAAAAGCCATTAGCATTGTACTTATTTACAACTAATAAGCATGTTCAAAGAAAAATATTAAATAATATATCCTTTGGAGGCGGATGTATAAATGATACAATAATTCATATTGCAAATTCAAATATGTCATTTGGTGGAGTTGGTTATAGTGGAACAGGTGGATATCATGGAAAAGCAAGTTTTGATACATTTTCACATACACGAAGTATTACAAAAAGATTTACTATAGATTTACCACTTAGATATATGCCATATAGTAATATAAAAGATAAAATAATAAAAATCTTTATGAAATAATTGTGAAATATGTTGACACAAATTGGTAATTTTGATATAAATAAATATAGTTAAAAAATGGGAGGTATTAACAATGGATTTAATAGGATCAAAAACAGAAAAAAATTTAATGGAAGCATTTGCAGGAGAATCACAAGCAAGAAATAAATATACTTATTTCGCAGCAAAAGCTAGAAAAGAAGGATATGAACAAATAGCAGCGATATTTGAAGAAACAGCAAATAATGAAAAAGAACATGCTAAAATTTGGTTTAAAATATTAAATGGTGGAGATATACCATCAACAACAACAAACCTACAAGCAGCAGGAGAAGGCGAAAATATAGAATGGACAGATATGTATGACAGAATGGCTAAAGAAGCAAAAGAAGAAGGTTTTGACCATATAGCTTTCTTATTTGAATCAGTTGGAGAAATAGAAAAACAACATGAAGAAAGATTTAGAAAACTATTAAGAAATATAGATACAGGAATGGTATTCTCAAAAGATGGAGAAATGATTTGGCAATGTAGAAACTGCGGACATATAGTAATAGGAAAAGGAGCTCCTTCAATATGCCCAGTATGTAATCATCCAAGATCATTCTTCGAAATAAAAGCAGAAAACTATTAAAAAAATAAAAAAGAGTGAAATTTGATTTCACTCTTTTTTTGTATAATATGAATATATTGCTAATTATTAAAAATCATGGTAAAATAAAACAGAAAATGTCACTAAAAAGTCATATAAAAGAGATAAAATAATAAAAAAATAGGAGCACTAAATATTGAAAAATAAAAAAATAAAATTTTTAAAAATTAATAATAAAAAAGGTTAATTACAAAAAGTAAAATAGCCTGTATTCTTAGATACAAGCTATTTACAGTGTTTTTAATGTTGGTCGGGGTGAGGTAAATCCTCAAATGCTATTTTTCTTGATTTATCAATATTTTCAAAGAACTATTTTAAATTGTTGAAGATTTTTGTTGAAGATTTAACACTTTATAT